>NZ_JACARS010000197.1:0-11898 GCF_013386485.1 Pseudomonas sp. P7758
CATGACGGCGGCCCACGGTCCAAAGCCGGAGTGAGGGCACACCGAGCCTAGGCGAGGTGCCGAGTGGTGGGGCAAGAGCGTTTTGCTTACTTTTGCGCTATTCAAAAGTGAGCCGCTGTAAGAGCGGAACCAATAGCAGCCGTTACCCAAATAACGGATATACACCCAAAACTTCCCTAATCGTGCAAAGCCTTAGCCGCCCCCAACAACCCCCGAAACTTCAAATATCGCGCCTGCAAAACAGCCTGTTGAGCGCCGTCCGGGAAAAACCGTTGCTTCACCGGCATCCCCGCCTGCAACAGCGCCGCACCCTGGCCGCTCGACAGGAACCCCAACTTCGCTGCACCAATACACGCCCCCAACTCACTGCCATGCAACGTATAAATCTCCCGCCCAAGAATATTGGCCAGCAACTGCGCCCAATACTCACTGCGCGCCCCACCACCCACCAACGCACAAGCCCCCACCGTGGCCCCGGCCGACTGCACTGCATTCAATGCATCCAGCAACCCGAACCCGACGCCCTCCATCACCGCATAACCCAGCATGGCCGGCGTGCAGTCATGCCCCAGGCTCATGAAACCACCCCGCAACAACGGGTCGTTATGGGGCGTGCGCTCCCCCGCCAAATACGGCAAAAACAACGGATTGGAAACCGGCACGCCCTGCCCGATCGGCCACTCGGCCTGCACCCGATCCAGCAACGCCTGCTCATCAACCGACCCCGTCAACCGCGTCACCCACCGCAAGCAACTGGCCCCGGCCAACATTGCCCCCATGGTGTACCAACGCCCAGGCAACGCATGACAAAAACTATGCACCGCACTCGCCGGATTCCCCGCCGAGTGATCAGTAATCGCCACGATGGCCGCACTCGTCCCCAACGTGATAAACGCATCACCCGCATTCACCGCCCCTATGCCCACCGCCGCCACCGGGTTGTCCCCGCCACCGCCGGCTATCACCAGGCCCTCGGCCAAGCCCAGTCGCCCCGCCGCAGCCGCATTCAAACAAGCACTGGCCGCGCCACCTTCTACCAGCCGTGGCATCTGCGCCAACCGCAAACCCGTGGCCTGCAGCATCGGTTCAAACCATTCACGGTTGGCCACATCCAGCCACAGCGTCCCCGCACCATCGGACACATCACTCACGCGCTCACCACTCAAGCGCAGGCGCAGGTAATCCTTGGGCGACAGCACGCAATCAATGGCGCTGAATACCGCCGGTTCATGCTCCTGCAACCACAGCAGCTTGGGCGCCGTGAGACCGGCCATCGGCAAGCTGCCGGTGACGTCGGCAAACTCACTGCCCAAGGCTTCAGCCTGGGCCATGGCACGGGAGTCATCCCAGAGAATCGCCGGGTACAACACCCGGTCGTCTTGCCCCAGCAATACCGCCCCGTGCATCTGCCCGGACAACCCGATGCAGCCGACACGGCCGTAGGCATCCGGCTGATCAGTGCGCAGTTGGTCCAGGGCCTTCAGGCATGCTTGCCACCAATCCTCAGGCGCCTGCTCGGACCAGCCTGCGTGCGGGCGCGAGACCGTAAGCCGCGCGCCCGCATGGGCGAGGACGTTGCCTTGCTGGTCCATCAGGATCGCCTTGAGTTCCGAAGTGCCGAGATCAATGCCAAGGGAAACCGCGTTGTTCATATCAGGGGCAGCCGCATGAGTTACGAATCTTCAGGGTGGGCGCGAGCCGCACGCTGTGTGTTTTACGCTTGGGCGACGCCATGCGCTCAAGCAGCAGGTTGACCGCCCGGGCGCCGAGTTCCTGGACCGGCTGTGCGATCAGGGTCAGGCGTGGCACAAAGAAATCCGCCCAGTCAAAATCATCGAAGCCCACCAGGGCCATCTGCCCGGGCACGTCGATATTCGCATCACGCAAGGCGTGCATCGCACCCAGGGTCATCAGGTTGTTGCCCGCCATGATTGCCGTGGGCGGTGTTGCCAGGGCCAATAACTGCGCGGTCGCTTGCCGTGCCGGCTCGCTGCTGGAACCACCGTTGACCAGCAATTGCGGGTCAAACACCAACCCTGCCGCCTGCAACGCGGCTTGATAGCCGGCCACGCGCTCATCGGAAGTGCCGAGCCCCGCGCGCCCGGAAATAAAGCCGATGCGCCGGTGGCCATGGCCGATCAAGTGCGCCACCAGGGCCTGGGTCGACTGGGTGTTTTCCACCCCGACCTGATCGAAACGATCACACATCATCCGGTCCACCAGCACCGCCGGCACTTGATTGGCCTGCAGGTATTCCAGGGCCAGCGAACCGGTAGACGGCGCCAGCAGAATGCCGTCCACCCGCCGATGGTGCAGCTCCGTGACCACACGCAGTTCCTGTTCGGGATCGTCGTGGGTATCGACAAACAACATCATGTAGCCGTGCTTGGCGCACTCGGTTTCAATCGCGTGCACCGTTTCGCTGAAGTAGTGGTTGGACAGCGCCGAGATCGCCACGCCAATCGTATTGGTGGTGGACCGCGCCAGGGAACGCGCCAGCGTGTTGGGGATGTAGCCCACCTGCCGGATCGCGTCCTGCACCGCTTGCACCGTGTCCGGGCTGACCTTGCGGGTGCCGTTCAAGACGTGGGAAACCGTCGACGTCGACACCCCTGCAATTCTTGCCACATCCTCCATGGTTGCCACGGTGCTCACTCCTGGTTTCTTTTAATGTTTGCTGGACCAACCGCTGTAGGAACCGACGTTATCGCGGGTGATCAATTTTGGCGCCAGCAGGGTAACCGCTTCGGCGGGTTGTTTGTCATTGAGAATGTCATTGCCGACATTGACGGCGGTCTGGGCCATGGCCCATGGGTCCTGGCTGGCGGAGGCCTGGATCAGGGTGTCGGTCTTCAGGGCATTCTCGATGTCCGGCGCGCCGTCCACGGAGGTGATGATGATGCCGCTGCGTTTCAGTTGCTTGGCCGCCAGGTCGCTGCCGATGGCTTGCGGGTCGTTGATTGCGAACAGGCCGTCGATTTTCTGGAAGCGCGTCAGGTAACCCTGCATCACGTTCAAGCCACCTTCGCGGGAGCCCTTGCCGTCCTGGTCGTCCGACAGCACCTTGATCTCCGGGGCGCTGGCCAGCGCGGTTTTGCAGCCTTTGACCCGATCGGTCACGGCGGTGACTTGCGGGCCGTTCTGAATGATCACATTGCCCTTGCCCGACAGTTTGTCGACGATGAACTGGCAGGCGAGCTTGCCGGCCTCGACGTTGTCGGTCTGCACCGTGGCATTCACGCCCTTGGCGTCGACGTCCACGGCCACCACCACGATCCCGGCGTTGCGGGCTTTCTTGATCGCCGAGGCCATGGCCGACGGGTCGACGGCGTTGAGCAGGATCAGGTCGACCTTGGACGAGATGAAGTTGTCGATCTGCGAGAACTGCTTGCTCAGGTCATAGTCGGCCGACACCGAGGTGACTTTCACCGCCGGGTTCAGCTCCTTGGCCCGCGCCGTGGCACCGTCGGCCAGGGTCACGAAATACGGGTTGCCCAGGGACCCCATGCTGATGCCGATGGCTTTCAGTTCACGGGCTTGCACCGCCTGGGACATCAACACGGCAACGCCCAGGGAGGCGACAACAGGAAACATGCGTTTGAAGTTCATGATGACTCTCTTGTGATTGTTGTTTGAGTGAAATCAGGTCCGCGCACCGGACTGGCGATAGCGATCCAGCGCTACCGCGCCAATGATCACGATGCCCTTGATGATGTACTGCCAGATATCCGAGACGCCCAGCAGCACCAGGCCGTTGGTCAATACCGCGATGATCAGCGCACCGATCAGCGTGCCGCCGATGGTGCCGACGCCGCCGGTAAAACTGGTGCCGCCGAGGATCACTGCGGCAATCGCATCCAACTCATAGGATTGCCCCAGCTGCAGGCCATTGGCGGCGAACAGGCGTGACGCGCTCATCACCGCGCCCAACCCGGCCAACGCACCGGACATGGCATAGACGAACAGCAGGACCTTCCACACCTTGATCCCCGACAGCCGCGCCGCTTCCGGGTTGCCGCCCACGGAGTAGATCTGCACCCCCATCACCGTGCGCCGCAGGATGAACCACGACAGCGCAATCACGGCCACGGCAATGATCACCAGCCAGGGCACGCCCAGCACCGAATCGTTGCCAATAAAGGCAAACGGCAAATCAGGGTTGAACACGGTTTTGTCGTCGGCCAACAGGCGTGCCAAACCGCGCATGGCGGTCAGCGCACCCAGGGTGACGATAAACGGCGGCAGGCGCATGAAGGCGATCAGGCCGCCGTTGACCAGGCCCAGCAACAGGCCGAAGCCAACCCCGGCGGCAATCCCGAACATGCCGAACTGCGGTGACATCGACGCTTGCAACGCAACCACAGCCGAAGCCGCAAGAATCGCTCCCACCGACAAGTCGATGCCCGCCGTGAGGATCACAAAGGTCATCCCCGCCGCCAGCACCACGTTGACCGACGCCTGCTGGGTGATGATCGACAGGTTCTGCACCGTCATGAAGTTTTCGCTGGCCAGGGCAAAACCCACCAGCAGCAGCACCAGCACCGGCAACATGCCCACCGTGCGCATCAGTTCGCGAATACGCTCAGCCTTGCCGATCGTTGCCACAGTCATGGTGTTGCTCCCGCTTGTCGTTGAATTAGCCATGGGCGGCCACCTGTTCGCTGCCGGTGGCGAGGTCGATGATCGCCTCCTGGGAAATATCCAGCCCCGATGCCCCGCCCACTTCGGCCACCAGTTGCCCTTCGCGCATGATCAGCACGCGGTCGCAGGTGCCGATGATTTCCGGCAGTTCGCTGGAGATCACCACGATGCCTACGCCGGCCTTGGCCAACTGGTTGATGATGCGGTAGATCTCGGATTTGGAGCCTATGTCCACGCCACGGGTGGGCTCGTCGAGGATCAGCACGTGCGGCTTGACCTCCAGCAGCCGTGCCAGCAGCACTTTCTGCTGGTTGCCACCGGACAACGCGCCGACGTTGACCTTGCCCGACGCCACGCGGATCGACAGGGACTTGATCGCATCGCGTGAGCGTTGTGCGGCGTGGCCACGGTCGAGCACGCCACCGGCATGGGCGTCCGGCACACACGCACAGACGTTGATGTTGTCGGCCACGCTCATGTCGAGAAACAGACCCTGGGCCTTGCGGTCCTCGGTGAGGTAGACGACACCGGCACGAATCGCATCCGCCGGGTTGCGCAGTTGGGTCACGGTTTTGCCGACCACCTCCAGGGTGCCGGAGGTGCGTGGGTCGGCGGCAAAGATCAGCCGTGCCAGTTCGGTACGCCCGGCGCCCACCAGGCCGGCGATGCCCAGCACTTCACCGGCGTGCAGGTCAAAGCTGCAGTTGCGCACGCGCTTGCCGTCGGCCATGTCACGCACGCGCATCACCACCTGGCCGGGGTCGTAGGCCGCATGTTCCTTCTTGTAGAAACCTGACAGGTCGCGGCCCACCATCATCTTCACCAGCACTTCGGCCGACAGCACGTCCCGCGCCAGTTCGCCGACGTACTCGCCGTCCCGCAGCACCGAGACCCGGTCCGACAGCTCGTAGATTTCCGCCATTCGGTGGCTGATGTAGATGATCGCCAGGCCCTGGCTGCGCAGCTGTTTGATCAGCGCGAACAGGCGGTCGGTCTCCCGGGAGGACAACGGCGTGGTGGGCTCGTCCATCACCAGGATTTTTGCGTGGGCATGCAAGGCCCGGGCGATTTCCACCAGTTGGCGCTCGGCGATGGACAGGCTGGCGACGCGGGTGGTGGGCAGGAACTCCGCACCGAGCCTTGCCAGCACCTCGGCCACCCCGGCTTCCATGCCCTTGCGGTCGATGGTCCAGCCACGGCGCAGTTCACGGCCCAGGTAAATGTTCTCGGCCACCGTGAGGTTCGGACACAGGCTCAGTTCCTGGTAGATCACGGCAATGCCGAGGGCTTTGGCGGAGGCTGGGTTGTAGCTGGCGACGGGCTGGCCATCGATGCGGATGGTGCCGCCGTCGTCGGCCTGGTAGGCACCGGAGAGGATCTTCATCAAGGTCGATTTGCCGGCGCCGTTCTCACCCATCAAGGCGTGGATTTCACCGGGGTAGACCTTCAGGCTGACGTTCTTGAGCACCCGCAGACCATTGAAGGTCTTGCTGATGCCCTGCATTTCAAGCAAGGGTTCAAGGCTCATGACTGAGCTCCTGGTTTTATTATTGTTGTGTTCGGGCGTTTGCCGATGGCAGTCATCGGCAGACCTGATTGCTGCCGACTCTAATCAGATACATTTGCTTACGCAAGCGCTTGCGTCAGCCGTTTATCGTTTGATTAAACGTTTCACCTGATGAATAAATGTTCATCCAGCGACCTGGAGTGACTAATTGCAGATAAAATCGCCGTTTTTCCACCTTCACCTATCCGATTGAGTGCTTTTCTAAAAATAACACCGCGTTTGGCCACTACGATCCCTGTCAGTTGCGGTTTATCTGCTATCGTCCAAAGACCTCATCTCCTCCTCATCGCGCCTGCGCGATCTTCTGTGAGCATGCTCTGCGGCGCCGCCTTTGGCAGCGTCGGGCCTGAAGTTCACGGAACACTGCACGATGGACAACTCTTCAGTCGACAGCCCGGCGGAGCCGCAATCCCGGGCTGAAAAAATCGTCGAATTCAAACGCCAGAAAACCCTGCTCAAGGCCGGCGCCTTGCAAGATGCGATCTTCAACAGCGCCTACTTCTCCAGCATCGCCACCGACGAAAAAGGCGTAATCCAGATTTTCAACGTCGGCGCCGAACGCATGCTTGGCTACGCCGCCGCCGATGTGCTGAACCGCGTCACACCGGCCGACATTTCCGACCCCGCCGAGCTGATCACCCGCGCCGCCGCCCTCAGCCTGGAACTGGACACACCGATCACGCCGGGCTTTGAGGCCCTGGTGTTCAAGGCCTCCCGGGGCATCGAAGACATTTACGAACTGACCTATATCCGCAAGGACAACAGTCGCCTGTCGGCCATGGTGTCGGTGACCGCCCTGCGCAACCGCAACGACGCGATCATCGGCTACCTGCTGATCGGCACCGACAACACCGCGCGCAAGCAGGAAGAGGCGCAACGCAAAGGCTTTGAGCGCGCCCTGGAAGAGAAGAACCTGGAGCTGGAACACGCCAGCCACATGAAGTCCGAATTCCTCGCCACCATGTCCCACGAACTGCGCACGCCGCTGAATGCGGTGATCGGTTTTTCCGAGGCGCTCAAGGACGGCCTGGTGGGCGACATGAGCGATATCCAGCGCGAGTACATCGGCGATATCTTCACCAGCGGCCAGCACTTGCTGTCGCTGATCAACGACATCCTCGACCTGTCCAAGGTCGAGGCCGGCATGATGGACCTGGAACTGGAAGCCGTGGAGTTGGCCGGCCTGTTGGCCAACAGCCTGCTGATCGTGCGGGAAAAGGCCGCATTGCAGCGCATCCAGTTGAAACTCGAAAGCCCGGACGACTTCGGCGCACTGGAACTGGACCTGCGCAAGACCAAGCAGATCATCTACAACCTGCTGGCCAATGCGGTGAAGTTCAGCGAGCACGGCGGCTCGGTGACGCTCTCGGTGCGCGAGGTGAATCGTAGGCAAGTGGGGCAGATTCCCGGGGACTGGCCCACCCACGGCTTTGCCCTGCAGCCCAGCGAACATCAACAGTTCCTGGAATTGAGCGTGAGCGACACCGGCATCGGGATCGCCCGGGACGACATGAGCAAGCTGTTCAAGGCCTTCAGCCAGATCGACAGCAGCCTGGCGCGCAAATTCGAAGGCACGGGCCTGGGTTTGGCGATGGTCAAGCAACTCACCGACCTGCACGGCGGCAGTGTCGCCGTGGCCAGCCGCGAAGGCGAAGGCGCGCGGTTTGTGGTGTGGCTGCCGCTGCACCGTGCCGCGGACGCGGAGGCCCCATGGCCGAAATCCTGATCGTCGAAGACAACGAGGCCAATATGCGCCTCGCCCGCCTGTTGCTGGTGAACGCCGGCCACAGCGTGTTGTGGGCCGCCGATGCCGAGACCGGGCTGACCCTGGCCCGGGAAAAACAACCGGCATTGATCCTGATGGACATCCAGTTGCCGGGCATGGACGGCCTGGCAGCCACGTCACTGCTCAAGCAGGACCCTCATACCGCGCACATCCCGGTGATCGCCCTGACGGCCATGGCCATGAAGGAAGACCGTGACAAGACCCTGCGGGCCGGCTGCGACGCCTACATCATCAAGCCCCTGCGCTACAAAGAGCTGTACCAGGTGATCGACACGCTGCTGCAAAAGAACATTACTCCCTCGACTTGAGTCCTCTCCATGGCCAGCCAACCCGCAACGCTGTTGATCGTTGATGATGAAATCCAGGTGCGCAAGCTGCTGGAAACCCTGCTGCGCCACGAGGGTTACCAGACCGTGAGCGCCGCCAGTGGTGAAGAAGCCTTGCAGTTGGTGGCGCAGCGGCCGCCGGACTTAATCCTGCTGGACATCATGATGCCGGGCATGGACGGTTACGAAGTGGCCAACCAGCTCAAGGGCAACCAGGCCACGGCGAACATTCCGATCATCATGCTTTCGGCATTGAGTGAGTCCAGCGCGCGGCTCAGTGGCCTGGAAACCGGTGCTGAAGAATTCATCAGCAAGCCGGTGGAGCGGGTCGAGTTGTGGCTACGGGTACGCAACCTGCTGCGGCTCAAGGCCCACGGCGATCGGTTGAAAAGCCATAGCCAGTTGTTGGAGCAGCAACTTCAACACCACCAAAATGAGTCCTCGCGGTTGAATGTGCATGACCTGGCGCGCCTGGACCTGGAAAAAGCCCTGCGCCTGGCGGTCGAGCGCGAAGAGTTCGTGCTGCATTACCAACCCAAGGTCGAACTGGCCAACGGTCAGGTGTGCGCCCTCGAGGCCCTGCTGCGCTGGGACCGGCCCGGTTACGGTGCGGTGTCTCCAGCGGTCTTCATACCGATCCTGGAAAGCCAGGGCTTGATCGTCACGCTCGGGCGTTGGGTGATCGACAACGTGTGCCGCCAGATCGCAGCGTGGCAATCCGGCACGGTGGGCGCGGTGGAGGTATCGGTCAACGTTTCGGGGCATCAATTGATCGAGGGTGACCTGATTGCCGATATCGCCCAGTCCCTCGCCCAGGCCGGCGTGGAAGCGCATTGGCTGGAAGTTGAATTGACCGAAGGCTCGCTGATGGAGAACACCCAGCACACCATCGCCAGCTTGCAGCGCCTGCGGGCGATGGGGGTGAAGATCTCCATCGACGACTTCGGCACCGGCTATTCCAGCCTGGCCTACCTGCGGCGGTTCCCGATTGATACGCTGAAAATCGATATCGCGTTTATCCGCGAAGTCACCAGCAACCCGCAGGACGCGGCTATCACCCGCACCATCATCGAACTGGCCCACAGCCTGAAGCTGCGAGTGGTGGCCGAAGGCGTGGAAACCCAGGCGCAGCTGGAGTTTCTGCGGGAAGCCGGCTGCGATCAGATCCAGGGGTATCTGTTCAGCCGGCCTTTGCCGATGAAGGAGCTGGAGCGCCTGCTGCTGGATAAGCGCAGCCTGGTCAGGCCGCAGCCTCACTGACTTCGAACAACCCCACCAGCTTCTGCAACTTGTTGGCATTGACCCGCACGGTTTCCGCGCTGGTCTGCAACACCCCTACGGTCAGGCGCATTTGCTCCGAAGAGTGGCTGACCTGCTTGATGGTCTTGCCATAGTCGAGGCTGCGGGCGTTGAGCTGCTGGATGATGCTGAACATGCTCTCCACCGCCTGGTGCAGGTGCACGTTCTCCGAGGAGGCGTCCTCGGCCAGGCGCAGGCTGCTGTCGACGTTGGTCACGCCGTTTTCCATGAAGCCTACGGCCTTGCGGGTTTCGCCTTGCAGGCCCTCGACCATCTGGCGAATGTCTTCCGCTGCCTTGGAAGTGCGTGACGCCAGGGTGCGGACTTCGTCGGCCACCACCGCAAAACCGCGGCCATGCTCGCCCGCCCGCGCCGCTTCGATGGCCGCATTCAGGGCCAGCAGGTTGGTCTGGTTGGTGATGTCGCTGATCAACCCGGTGATGTTGCTGATCTGTGCCATGCGGCTGTCCAGCAGTTGCACGCTTTCCGAGGAGCGCTGCACCACATCGCGAATCGACTGGGTGCCGACCTGTACCGCGAGGAATTGCTCGCGGGCCCGGCTGACCACCTCGTCCATGGCCTGCTTCATTTGCTCGGCGCTCACCGAGGCTTGCTGGATTTCTCCCAGTTGCTCTTCAACGATGATCATCATGCGGTGGGTGGCGTCGGCCACTTCATGGGACATCAACCCGGCCGCCTCGCTGCGGCCGAGCATCAATTGGTTGGTGTTGCCAACGCTGTGGCTGGCCTTGACCACCTGGCCGACCACCGAATCCAGGCGGTCGATGAAGCTGTTGATCCAGCGGCTCATGTCGCCGGTTTCGTCGTTGACCATGCGCCCGCTGTCCAGGCGTTGGCGCAGGTTGCCCTCGCCTTCGGCAATGGTGCGGATGACCTCGGTCATTTCATTCAGGCGTGCGGCCAGGCGCCTGGGGCCCAGGCGGCTGAACAGCAAGGCCGCGACGACCATGCTCAGCACCTCGCACGCATCGGTCCAGGCGGCGGGCAAACCACTGTAGTGACGGACCAGGAAGTTGCAGGCAAACAGGCCGGCCATGGTCGCCAGATAGGGCTTCATCAAGCCGTGGCTCAGGGAGCGCCGGCGGTAGACCTCTTCCAGGTCGGCCTCGCACATCATGCCCCAGCGATCCGGCGAGCCCGGCAGTTCGAAGGTCACGCCCTTGCCCACCACCGGGATGTGACGGTAGTCGGAATAGCCGGGATAGGTGACAAACAGGTTCGAGCCCTTGCGGATGGTTTCCCGCACGCCGGGGTGCAGTTGTTGGGTGGCGGGGTCGATAAACCGCAATTCCAGCTCGGTGTGGCGCTGGATCTGTACGGTTTTCCAAGGTGTGTGCACGCCGCTCTTGAGATTTTCGCCGTGGGTGAAGGTGCCGTCCTCGAAGCGTGAGCGGGACAGCGCAATGCCCGGCTGCAGCGCCGGGTCGAAGCGCGATTGCACCATGAACAGGTAGTTATCGCCGGACTCGGGGAAGATATGCCCGGCCTCGCGCTGGATCAAATCCCCGAGTATGTCGTTGGGCACCCGACCGCAGAGGCAGCCGACCACCCTGCCCTCGCGGGTCAATGGTTGGTAGAACATCAGGGTCACTTCGTCATGGAAGCGCGAAGACGAAGGGCCGATCTGCAAGGTCAGCGGGTCGCTGTAGGGACCGTGGAGGAATGGCGCCTTGAGCCCGGCGGCCAGGGCTTGTTGATTGAGCGCGCGTTGACTGGCCTGGCTCCAGGTACTCGCCAGTAATTCGCCCTTTGGGTCGACGATAAACAGCTCGGAGAAATCCCCGGCCTGGTGCAGTTTTTCCAGCAGCAGGCTGTTGTCGGTGAGCACGGAATCGCGGGCCAGTGTCGTGGCCAGTTCGTTGAGGTGTTCCCACTGTTCGCGGGTCCAGGTTTGCAGGAGTTTGACCCGGGTTTCGGCAATGGCCTCGAAGGTTTGCTCCATCACCGGGTACACCGCGCGGTTGAGGTGGCAGGACCAGCCCATGGCGAACTTGCCGGTCTTGCCCCACCAGGGCAGCCAGCTTTTCTCGGCGGAAGATAACTGCATCGTGCTGCTCGACAGGCTGCTCATGGCGGACTCCGGGAGTGATGTCTAATTGCCATATTTCAAGGCAATTAATGCGCCAATTAGCTAGCTTGCTATTGATTAGGCTGTTTGGCATGCCATGCGGGTCAACGGGAGCGAGCTTCCTCGCTACAAAAAGCTGCATGCAATCAAGAGCATGCACCAGCGGGTGGCAGTGAGATCGCTTGTCGGG
>NZ_JACARS010000198.1:0-2736 GCF_013386485.1 Pseudomonas sp. P7758
GGGGGGGACAAGCGGCGATCAAGGCCGCTGGGGTTTCACCGAAGTACCGAACGTATTGCCCATGCGCACACTGGTCGCTGCGGGCGTAGAGAGCCCGATCTGGTTCGGCTTGCGTTTGTCGATGGGCACCTGTTGCGCTTGCTGGTTCTTTTGCGTGGCCTTGGCGGCGTCCGGGTTGTTGCTCATCTGCTGGCTCAGGCAGCCATAGTCCGGTGCCTTGTAGCCATCCACGTTGACCTCGGTGCAGCCATTCGGCGTTCCTTCGGCGTGGGCCATCAGCGGCAGGGCAGCACACAGCAACAGGCTGGCGAGGGTCGGGAACAGGTTCATCGGTGCCTCCTGGCGAGCCCTGGGAAATGGGCCGGTATGGCTCAAAAGTGTAGTGCAGCGGGCTGCCCGTCACCGTGATGTTTTTTTTGCTGGCACCGTAACATCAGGTTCATAAACTGGCCTCAGGATGACGGTTTTGTAGGCTATGTCGGACGTGTTGCGATGCTGAGCAGGGGGGCTTGGAGGCGCGCGGGCTGCTGCCTGGCTCTGCTGTTGGGGCTGGCGCAGGCCGTGCGCGCCGAAGTGACCCTGGACCTGCCCGCGCAGAACCTGGATAGCGCCCTGCAGGCGTTCAGCCATGCCACCGGCATGGCGGTGCTGGTGGACCGCGAGTTGACCCGGGGCCGGCGCTCCATCGGCGTGCATGGCCGCTACAGTGCGCAGCAAGCCCTGGGCCTGCTGCTGACAGGGAGTGGCCTGATGGCGCGTTATGCCCGCAGCGATGCGTTCACCCTGCAAGTCCCCGAGGTCAGCCAGCCGGCCACGACGCGGGGGCTGAAGGCAGGGCATGCAGCACGGATCAACAACAGCTATGCCGCGGCCTTGCAGCAGGCGATCGAACGCAGTTTGTGCCGTTCGCCGCTGACCCGCCCCGGCAGTTTCCGGGCGCTGGTGCAGGTGTGGGTCAACGGTGACGGGGTGATCGAACACAGCCGCCTGGTCAGCTCCACCGGTGACCTGCAGCGTGACGAAGCGCTGGTACGCGGCCTGGGCGCCACCCGGGTCGAACGCCCGGCGCCCAGTTCGCTGCGCTTGCCGGTGACCTTACTTTTGATGCCCGATTCAACAGGAACACGCATGGAATGCACAGCAGGGGAAGGAGTTTCCGGGGCATGAAAGACACCGGCCACAGCATGATGGTCAGCCTGTTCCTGGCGTCCTACGAGGACTTCAAGGTACGCCTGCGCAAGCGCCTCGGGTCCGAGGACCTGGCCAACGACGTGCTGCACGAGACCTACCTGCGGGTCGACCGCATGGACGTACCGCCGAACCTGGCGCAACCCAATGCCTACCTGTATCGAATGGCGCTGAACATCGCCGCTGACCGACGCCAGGCGGATGCGCGACTGTTGACCGGCAGCGAAGTCGAAGAGCTGCTGCAAACCGTCGATGAAGCCCAGGACCCGTCGCGGGTGGTGGGTGGCCAGCGGGAAATCCAGTCGTTGCTCAAGGCCCTCTACGAACTGCCGGCGCGGCGGCGCCAGATCCTTATCGCGGCACGTCTGGAAGAGGCGCCACACCTGGAGATCTCCAGGCGTTTCGGGATTTCCACGCGCATGGTCGAAAAGGAAATCAAGGCGGGGCTGGGCCACTGTGCGCAGCGCCTTGAAAGAAAAGTGATCCAGCGGTTCGGTCCCGGGGCCGGAAAACCGTCTTAGTGATTGAGTCCCTGATAATCCGTTGAGTACCTGCGCGCTTGAACATTTTTAACCTCTCCGCTGCCCGTGCTGCGCCCAATAGCCCCCTGCACGATGAAGCGCGTGACTGGCTGGTGCTGCTGACGTCGGGCCGGGCCACCGTTGCTGATGCCAAGGCGTTGCGCCAGTGGTGCGCCCAGAGCCCGGAGCATGCCCGGGCGTTCGAGCAGGCCAAGGTGTTGTGGCAGCAATTGGCTCCCGCCGCCGAGCAGTTTTCCCGGCCGCGGCATTTTGGGCGGCGGGCGTTTTTGGGCGGGGCGATTGCGGCGTCGGCGGCGGTGTTGATGGTGCGGGTGACGGTGCCGGGTGGGTTTGCCGGGTTGACGGCGGATTACCGCACCGAGGTCGGGGAGCAGCGGCGGGTGGAGTTGGGTGATGGGGTTCGGCTGGAGCTCAATACGCAGACGCGGATCAGCCGGCGTGAGGGTGGGATTGAGTTGTTGGAGGGGGAGGTCGAGGTGCTGGCCGATACTGCGATGCCGCTTCAGGTTCAGGCGGGTGGAGGTTGGTTGAGTGCGGCTCGGGCACGGTTCAATGTGCGCAATACGGATCACAGTGTGTGTGTGACGTGTATTGATGGGGCGCTGTTGGTGGGTGTTGGGGGGCGTACGGTTCGGCTTGAGGGTGGGCGGCAGCTGACTTATGACGCCAGCGGTGTGGGTGAGCCGGTGGCGGTGGACGTGCAGGCTGTGGTGGCTTGGCGGGAGCAGGTGCTGGTGTTTGATAATGCGACGCTGGCGACGGTGGTGGATGAGATCAATCGCTATCGACCGGGGATGTTGCTGCTGATGAATGCGCAGTTGGGCAAGCGGCGGGTGCAGGCGCGGTTTAGTCTGCATCAGTTGGCGGGGGTGGCGCTTTTGATTCGCGATGCGTATGGGGCCAAGTGTACGGAGTTGCCTGGCGGTGTTGTTTTGTTGAGTTAGATCGGTGTGCATATCCGTTAGTTAGGTAACGGCTGCTTCAAAATCAAAAGCACAGCGGCCTC
>NZ_JACARS010000199.1:0-9506 GCF_013386485.1 Pseudomonas sp. P7758
CCGTATCACCAGGCCTACAACAAGGGGGTGAAACTGGTGGGCGCCACTGCGCATTACATCAATAACGATTTGGACGAAGGCCCGATTATCGCCCAGGGCGTGGAGGTGGTGGACCACAGTCACTATCCGGAAGATTTGATTGCCAAGGGACGGGATATCGAAGGCCTGACCCTGGCCCGGGCCGTGGGGTATCACATTGAGCGGCGGGTGTTCTTGAACGCCAATCGGACAGTGGTGCTCTGATGGACGCCTTCGCGAGCAAGCCCGCTCCCACATTCGACCGCATTTCAAAGGTAGGACTCGGTCAACTGTGGGAGCGGGCTTGCTCGCGAAGAGGCCCTTACTAACAACGCAAAAACAGCATCTGTACCCGAGCACTTAAACGCGCTGCCTGCCTGGGCAACGCGGTTCCATAAAAACAACAGCGAGGTGAAAGCATGTCTGGTAATCGTGGTGTCGTGTATCTCGGCAACGGCAAGGTCGAAGTACAGAAAATCGACTATCCCAAAATGCAGGACCCCCGTGGCAGGAAGATTGAGCACGGCGTCATCCTGCGCGTGGTCTCCACCAACATCTGCGGCTCCGACCAACACATGGTGCGCGGCCGCACCACTGCCCAGACCGGCCTGGTCCTGGGCCACGAAATCACCGGCGAAGTGATCGAGAAGGGCAGCGACGTCGAGAACCTGAAGATCGGCGACCTGGTGTCGGTGCCGTTCAACGTCGCATGCGGCCGTTGCCGTTCCTGCAAGGAGCAGCACACCGGCGTGTGCCTGACCGTCAACCCGGCCCGTGCCGGTGGCGCCTACGGCTATGTCGACATGGGCGACTGGACTGGCGGCCAGGCCGAATACGTGCTGGTGCCTTACGCCGACTTCAACCTGTTGAAACTGCCGGACCGCGACAAGGCCATGGAGAAAATCCGCGACCTGACCTGCCTCTCCGACATCCTGCCCACCGGCTACCACGGCGCAGTCACTGCGGGCGTTGGCCCGGGCAGCACTGTCTACATCGCCGGTGCCGGTCCGGTAGGCCTGGCGGCTGCCGCTTCCGCTCGCCTGCTGGGCGCTGCGGTGGTGATCATCGGTGACGTCAACCCGATCCGCCTGGCCCACGCCAAGGCCCAGGGTTTTGAAATTGCCGACCTGTCGAAAGACACCCCGCTGCACGAACAGATCGCTGCGTTGCTGGGCGAGCCGGAAGTGGATTGCGCCGTCGATGCCGTGGGTTTCGAAGCGCGTGGCCATGGTCATGAAGGGGCCAAGGCAGAGGCTCCGGCCACCGTGCTCAACTCGTTGATGGGCGTGGTGCGGGTGGCTGGCAAAATCGGTATTCCGGGCCTGTACGTCACCGAAGACCCGGGTGCCGTGGATGCCGCTGCAAAAATGGGCAGCCTGAGCATTCGTTTCGGCCTGGGCTGGGCCAAGTCCCACAGCTTCCACACCGGGCAAACCCCTGTGATGAAGTACAACCGCCAACTGATGCAGGCGATCATGTGGGACCGTATCAACATTGCCGACATCGTCGGTGTGGAAGTCATCAGCCTGGATGACGCGCCACGCGGGTACGGTGAGTTCGATGCGGGCGTGCCGAAGAAGTTTGTGATTGATCCGCACAAGTTGTTCAGCGCGGCTTAAATCGCGGGCAAATAAAAAGGCGACCTCAGGGTCGCCTTTTTTGCATCTGCGGTTGGGTGGGAGAATCAGCGAATCGCCAAAGCCCCCTGATACACCGTTGGCCCCGTCGGCTGCTTGCTCACCGAGCCACCCTTGGTTTCCGAACTGACCATCAGTGTCACCGGTTTACTGATCGACTCCTGCTGGCGAGGGTTGATGCCGATAATGCCTTTGCCGTCTTCCGGCAGCAGGCCCAGCGACACTGGCGTGCCGTCAGCCGGGACGGCCCACAGTTCCAGGCTTTGATCCGGAGCCGGTGCGGTGGCGGCAATCGGCTGCACTTCGAGGTAATCCTTGTGGGCCACGATTTGCGTGGCCGGTTGCTGGGTGGTGTTCACCAGCAATGCGGCAGCCTTGACGCTGTCCTGGGTGTAGAGGGCGCCGCCGACGCCTGCCACTATCACCAAACAGGCGCCGACGAACAGGCGTGGGCGGTTCCAGAATGAAGGCTTGTGCTCAATCACTTGGGGGTTGATCGCAGTCATTAGGCTCTTCCTGACATGTTTTGTAGTCTTTAATGGACCCGGTTAACGGCGATCGGTTCCTCATCCGTCGTATTGAGCCTCGGATCAGAGTGATGCCAATTGGCCCTGATACAGCACCGGCCCGGTGGGTTGTCCGGTCGGCGAGCCCCCCTCAGGCTCAAGGCTCACTGCCAGGGTCAGCGCCGCCGTCAGCAGCGCCTGGTGTTCTTTGCTCAACTGGATTCGGCCGTTACCCGACACCGGCAACAACCCCAGGGAGATGGGTTTGCCGCCTGCCGGGATTGCCCACAGTTCCAACGCGCGGGCCGGCTCCACGGCCGCCAGGGTCAGCGGTTCCACTTGCAGGTGATCCGCGTAGGCCTGGATCTTCAGCGCCGGCTGCTGATCAGCCGCCACCAGCGTGGCGTTGTACTCCACCCCAAGATCGCGCTGGTACAACACACCCACCAATACCGCGATCACCACCCCGCACGCCGCTACCAGCAAGCGCAGGTTCATCCAGAACGGTTTCTTCGCCGGCATATGCAGCACTTGCGGCTCAATGCGCGCCTTGATCCCTTCCCATACGTGGTCCGGCACCGGCCGTTCAGGTAGCGGCCCGGTGAGGCTGGCGAGGGCATCCTGCCAGTGCCCGAGTTCGACGCGCAGCGCCGCGTCATCCCGCAGCAGCGCTTCAAAGCGCCGGCGGGCGGTGGCAGGCATCAGCCCGATGGCGTAGTCAGCCGCCAGGGCGCGGCGCAGGGCGGTGGTCTGGTAGTTCATGATTCAAGGCACCTGCGCAAGCGCTCCATGCCGCGGCGAATCCAGGATTTGACCGAGCCCAGGGGCGCGGCCAGATGTTCGGCCAATTCCGAGCACGACAAGCCCTGGAAGTAAGCCACGGTGATCGACTGGCGCTGCATGCCTTCGAGGCTGTCGAGGCAGCGGTTCAGGGCGAGGGCTTCACGCTCGCTGTCGAGCTGTTCATGGGCGCTGGGGCTTTCGTCGGCCGTGGCGTCCTCCTGGCCTTCGTTCAAGGGTTGTTCGCGGTGTTTGCGCAACTGGTCGATCGCCAGGTTGCGGGTGATATTGACCATCCAGGTCATGGGCGCCGACAGATGGGCCTCATAGCGTGAGGCGTTGTACCAGATGCGCACGAAGCTTTCCTGCAACACCTCCTCGGCCAGATCCTTGCGACCCATGAAACGCAAGGCAACACCATGCAAACGCGGGGAAACGCTGCGATAGAGCGTTTCGAACGCCTGGCGATTACCCAGTGAACACTGGGCCAGCAATTGCCGTAGCTGATCTGCATCGTGGGTCGAAATAGGGCTTCTCCAGGCGCTTGCAACAGGGCGATGGGACGGCGCACGGTAAAGAGGGCAGGCTGAGGTTAGTCCAGCTTGGGCATTCATTCCATCTACCTCCGTGCGGCTCGTGGTGGATATACGCAGCGCAAGGCGCATCGGATGCAATGGTTTTCTGAACTAATCTGCAGGGAGGGAACAATCCTTCGGCGTACCCAGTCAAACTCCTGCTTTTTGCGCTTACTTTCAGAGGTTGTCTTGATGAAGATTTCACGCGGTTTTGCCCTGTCCTGCCTGTTGACCGTGGCGGCCAGCCCGGTATTTGCGGCAGGTTTCAGCCTCGGCGACGTGGCCAATGCCGTGTCCGGTGCACAAGGTGGCGACAAGGCAGCAGCGGCTGCACCCACTTCACAGACCGCTGGTCTGCTGCAGGCACTGACCTCGCAATTGAACGTGACCCCTGAGCAGGCCGTTGGTGGTACCGGCGCAATGCTGGGCCTGGCCAAGAATAAATTGGGCGGCGGTGATTACTCGCAACTGACCAAAAGCGTACCGGGCCTGGACAAGCTCTCCGGCAGCAACTCCCTGGGCAGCCTCGGCGCCCTGAGCGGCATGCTCGGCCAGAGCGGCGGCAGCAAGACCTCGGGCCTGGATGGCGTGTTGGGTAACGTGAAAAACACCAACGACCTGAACACTGCGTTCAGCGCGCTGGGCATGGACAGCGGGATGGTGGGCCAGTTTGCGCCGGTTATCCTGAAATACCTGGGCGGCCAGGGCGCCAGCGAATCGGTGCTGGGCAAACTGGCTTCGGCCTGGGGCACTGGCGGCTAAGGCCGCTCCGCGCGCAGTTGGGCGATGCGCGCATCCTTCTCCATCCAGAGCTGGTTGACCCAGTTCTGGACGGTCTGGCGAAACGCCGGATCGTTCTCGTAATCCCCCTGCCACAACGCCGGATCCAGCTCTCGGGTACGGATATCCACGATCACCTTCGGCACCGCACCACTGATCAAGTCCCAGAAGCCAGGAATGTTTTCCTGTGGATAAACCACGGTGACGTCGAGCACCGCATCCAGCTGTTCACCCAACGCCGCGAGCACGAACGCCACGCCACCCGCCTTGGGCTTGAGCAGGCGCTCGAAGGGTGAAGCCTGCTGTTTGCGCTTGGCCGGGGTGAACCGCGTGCCTTCCAGGTAATTCACCACGGTGACCGGCTGGCGCTTGAACAACTCGCAGGCCCCTTTGGTGATCTTCAGGTCCTGGCCTGCCAGTTCCGGGTGTTTGGCCAGGAATGCCTTGCTGTAGCGCTTCATGAACGGGTAATCCAGCGCCCACCAGGCCAGGCCCAGGAAGGGTACCCAGATCAGTTCCTTTTTCAGGAAGAACTTGAAGAACGGCGTGCGCCGGTTGAGGGCCTGGATCAGTGCGGGGATGTCGACCCAGGATTGATGGTTGCTGATCACCAGGTAAGAAGTGTCACCCCGCAGGTCGCCGCCGCCGCGAATGTCCCATTGGGTAGGGATGCACAGGGCGAAGATCAGCTTGTCGATCTCGGCCCAGGTTTCGGCGATCCACATGACGGCCCAGGACGCATAGTCACGAAAGCGACCGGGGGCCACCAGCTTGAGCAGGGCAAACACCATCAGCGGCCCGAACAGCACCAGGGTGTTGAGCAACAGCAGCAATGTGACGAAACAGCCGGTGAGCAGGCGGCGCATAAGTAACTCTTGGAATCATTTTTGGCCCGCCATGATAAGCAGCTTGGGCCTGGAGACCAAATCGCAAATAAGCTTACGAATGTTTCACAGCGGGCTGGGTATGCTCTGTGATCTAACTAAGCAGCGAATTTGCAGTCTAGAATTGGCCCACTTATTTCAAGGAAACCTCCTACGTGAAATCCATCCTTGCCCTGCTAACGCTGGTGGCCTTGCCTGTCATGGCCGCCGAGCCGACCCTTTACGGTCGCTACGAATACATCCAACTGCCGGAAATCGGTGAGACCTTCAAGGCCAAGATGGACACCGGCGCGCTGACCGCCTCGCTGTCGGCCCGGGACATCGAGACGTTCACCCGTGATGGCGACGACTGGGTACGCTTCCGCCTCGGCGGCAAGGACGCCACCAACAAGGTGTACGAGCACAAGGTTTCGCGCATCAGCAAAATCAAGAGCCGCGCCGACGAAGATGACGACAAGGACGAAGCCACCGTGGCCAAGCGCCCGGTGATCGACCTGGAAATGTGCCTGGGCAACGTCAAGCGCACCGTCGAGGTCAACCTCACCGACCGCAGCAGCTTCAACTACCCGCTGCTGATCGGCGCCAAGGCCCTGCGTGAATTCGGCGCTGCGGTAAACCCGGCCCGCCGTTACACTGCGGACAAACCGGACTGCTGACGGAACACCATGGCGCATATCCTGATTGTCGAAGACGAAGCGGCTATCGCCGACACGCTGATTTTCGCCCTGCAAGGCGAGGGCTTCACCACCACCTGGTTGAGCCTCGGCCAGGCGGCGCTGGCCCATCAGCGGCAAACCCCGGCGGACCTGGTCATCCTCGACATCGGCCTGCCGGACATCACCGGCTTTGAAACCTGCAAGCAACTGCGGCGTTTCAGCGAAGTACCGGTGATGTTCCTCAGCGCCCGGGACGGTGAGATCGACCGCGTGGTGGGTCTTGAGATCGGCGCTGACGACTACGTAGTCAAGCCGTTCAGCCCGCGGGAAGTGGCAGCGCGGGTACGGGCCATTCTCAAGCGCGTGGGCCCCGGTGCTGCTCCGGCGGTGTTCCAGGTGGACCTGGAGCGCATGCAGATCAGTTATCGCGGCCAGCCCCTGAGCCTCACTCGCCATGAATTCCGTCTGCTGCACAGCCTTTTGGAGCAACCCGAGCGGGTGTTCAGCCGCGAGCAACTGCTGGATGCGGTGGGCGTGGCGGCGGACGCAGGCTACGAGCGCAATATCGACAGCCACATCAAAAGCGTGCGCAGCAAATTGCGCGCGGTGGCGCCCGAGGCGGAGCCCATCCAGACCCACCGTGGCCTGGGCTACAGCTACAGCCCGGGCAACAGCTGATGCGCCTGGGGATTCGGTTCTTCCTGGTGTACGCATTGTTTATCGGCCTGACCGGCTACTTCGTACTCAGCACCGTGATGAAGGAAATCCGCCCCGGCGTGCGCCAGTCCACCGAAGAAACCCTGGTGGACACCGCCAACCTGCTGGCGGAAATCCTGCGCGACGATGTGAAGAACGGCACCCTCGGCCAGAGCCACTGGCCCGAACTGCTCAAGGCCTACGGTGAGCGTCAGCCCGGCGCGAATATCTGGGGCCTGCCGAAAAACCAGGTCAACCACCGCATCTACGTCACCGACGCCAAGGGCATTGTGCTGCTGGACTCCAGCGGCGAGGCCGTAGGCGAGGATTACTCGAAGTGGAATGACGTGTACCTGACCCTGCGCGGCGAATACGGTGCGCGCTCGACCCGCAGCGAACTGGACGACCCTGCCTCATCGGTGATGCACGTCGGCGCGCCGATCCGCGATAGCGGGCAGATCATCGGCGTGGTCACTGTGGCCAAGCCCAACAGTTCACTGCAACCCTATGTGGACCGCACCGAAGACCGGCTGCTGTGGTACGGCGCCGGGCTGGTCGCCCTGGGCTTGCTGTTTGGTGCGCTGTTGTCGTGGTGGTTGAGTGTCGCACTGCGCCGGCTGACGGCGTACGCCCAGGCGGTGAGTGAAGGCCGGCGTGCCGAGTTGCCGCACTATCGCGGCGGTGAACTGGAGCAGTTGTCCACCGCCGTGGAACACATGCGCACCCAGCTGGAAGGCAAGGCGTACGTCGAACGTTATGTGCACACCCTGACCCACGAATTGAAAAGCCCGCTGGCGGCGATTCGTGGTGCGGCGGAGCTGTTGCAGGGCGACATGTCCCGTGACCAGCAGCAGCGTTTCGTGAGCAATATCGACAGTGAAAGTGCGCGCTTGCAGCAGTTGATCGAACGCCTGCTGAACCTGGCGCAGGTGGAGCAGCGCCAGGGCCTTGAGGACCAGGCCAGCCTGTCGTTGGCGGCGCTGGTGGACGAAGTGTTCAGGGCTCAATGTGCGCGCATTGAAGGCGCCGGGTTGCAGGTCGAGCAGGCGATTGACGCGGATCTGCAGGTGTACGGCGAGCCGTTCCTGCTGCGCCAGGCACTGGGTAACCTGCTGGAAAACGCACTGGATTTCACACCGCCCGGTGGCACATTGCGGTTCAGCGCCAAGGCCTTGGATGACGGGATCGAATTCACCCTGTTCAACCAGGCCGACGCCATTCCCGAGTATGCGTTGCCGCGCCTGAGCGAGCGCTTCTATTCCCTGCCGCGCCCGGCCAGCGGGCGCAAGAGCACCGGCCTTGGGCTGAATTTTGTCGAAGAGGTGATGAAGCTGCACGGCGGCTCACTGCAGATCGGCAACGTGCCCGGCGGCGTGCAGGTAAAACTGCATCTCCACACAGTCTCCACATTCCCTTCATAAATCCCCCTTAAGCGCCCGCCAGACTCTCCCCCATCAAAACAGGGAGAGCTTCATGAACCGCAATCTGCTTTTCAAATTGGGCGCCATCGCGCTGCTGATCGTGCTGTTGTTGATTCCGTTGCTGATGATCCACGGGGTGATTACCGACCGTCAGCAACTGCGCGACGACGTCTTGCAGGATATCGCCCGCAGTTCCAGCTACAGCCAGCGCCTCAATGGCCCGGTGCTGGTGGTGCCTTATCGCAAGACCGTCCGGGAGTGGAAGCTCAATGAAAAGCTCAACGAACGCTACGAAGAAACCCGCGAGGTGCGTGGTCATCTGTATTTCCTGCCGGAGCAATTTGCCCTCGACGGGCAGGTGCAAACCGAAGTGCGCGCACGGGGCATCTACCAGGCGCGGTTGTTCCACGCCGACAGCCGTATCAGTGGGCGGTTTGTGTTGCCGGAGCAGTGGGGCATCAAGGAAAACTTTGCCGATTACCGCTTTGACCCGGCGTATCTGGCAGTGGGTATCAGCGACATTCGCGGCATCGAAAATGCGTTGAAGCTGGAGCTGGGCAGCCAGCAACTGGCGTTTTCCCCGGGCACTCAAGTGGCTTGGCTGGGGGAGGGTGTGCACGTGATGCTGCCCGAGCAGGACAGCCACAATCCGTCACCTTTTGACTTCGCCTTTGACCTGCGCCTGCAAGGCACCGAGCAACTGCAAGTGGTGCCGGTGGGCAAGACCAGCCAGGTCAAGCTCGCGTCCAACTGGCCGCACCCCAGCTTTATCGGCAACTTCCTGCCGACCCAGCGCGAGGTCACCGCCCAAGGCTTCAGCGCCAATTGGCAGACCACATTCTTCTCCACCAACCTGGAAGAAGCACTGCGCGGTTGCCTGGCCGAGCGCGGCTGTGACGACTTCAACAGCCGCAGCTTCGGCGTGAGCTTTATCGACCCGGTGGACCAGTACCTCAAGAGCGATCGGGCGATCAAATATGCGCTGCTGTTCATTGCCCTGACGTTTGCCGGTTTCTTCCTGTTCGAGGTGCTCAAGAGCCTGGCGGTGCACCCGATCCAGTACGCGCTGGTGGGGGTTGCCCTGGCGTTTTTCTACCTGCTGCTGTTGTCGTTGTCCGAGCACATCGGGTTTGGCCCGGCTTACCTGATATCGGCGGCGGCCTGTGTGTTGCTGATCGGGTTTTACGTCTGCCATGTGCTGCGCAGCGTCGCCCATGGCCTGGGGTTTTCGGCGGCGCTGGCGGCGTTGTATGGCTTGCTGTACGGGTTGCTGAGTGCCGAGGATTACGCGTTGTTGATGGGCTCGTTGCTGCTGTTCGGGTTGCTGGGCACGGTGATGGTGCTGACCCGCAAGCTGGATTGGTATGGGGTGGGCAAGCGCAAGGAGATGGGTGATGAGTAGGTCGTTGGGGTTGCGGGAAGATCAGCAAGAGGGCGCGCAGTTAGTGGTGAGGATCAACGCGCTGTTCCCTTTGGCCCGGGAGCTTTTTGTGGCGAGGGAGCTTGCTCCCGCTGGGCTGCGCAGCGGCCCCAAAAATCCTGGGAGCGCTTCG
>NZ_JACARS010000200.1:0-4442 GCF_013386485.1 Pseudomonas sp. P7758
CTTGCTCGCGAAAGGGCCGGCCAACTCAATCAATCACGTACGCCGAGCGAGCCTGTCCCGGAAATACTCCACCACCGCCGCTTGCTCTCCCGCAAACTCGATGCGTGCGCCTTTGCTTTCCCGCTGGAACGCATACATCGGGTCGTAGTACTCACGCAACAGCCCTTCAATCCAGCCGCGGTGCAAATCCACCGCGCCGCTGCTGGCTTGTTCTGCCAATGCTTCCTGCATGATCGCGTGCAACCGCGCAAACCGCTCGCCGCCCAGGCGCTTGTGGATATTGGCCAGGCTCTGGGTCAGGCGCTCGGCAAACAGTTCCTGGCCAGTGTCGCCAAACACCGCGACAAACTCGGCGCAAAGATCCACCACATAATCCTTCAGGATGCGCTCCACCCGGCCTTCAACGCTGTCTTCCAGCCAGACCATCGGGAAGCCCTGCATGCCTTTGTGCAGGGGCAACGGCAGCGCGCAGCTGCCGATCATGCGGCTCTCATCCTCGACCACAAACTGCTCGATACCGGCGGCACGCTTTTTCAGCAGGTCCACCGCCAGGCGGTTTTCGAAGTCGATGTTGGAAGGTTGCGCCGTGGCGCGTTTGCCGAAGCTGGAACCGCGATGGTTGGCGTGGCCTTCCAGGTCCAGGGCGTTGTTCAACTGGCCGAGCACTTCGGTCTTGCCGGTACCGGTCATGCCGCCCAACAGTACGAAGTCGCATTGCGCGGTGGCGCTTTCAACCGTGTCGAGCAGGAAAGTCCGCATGGCCTTGTAGCCACCGCCCACTCGCGGATAGTCGATACCCGCCTCGGTTTTCAACCATTGCTGGGCAATCTGCGAACGCATCCCGCCGCGAAAGCAGTACAGCAGACCATCCGGATTGGCCTGGGCAAAACGCGCCCAGTGTTCGATACGTTCGGCCTTGATCGCCCCGGACACCAGTTCGTGCCCGAGAACAATGGCCGCCTGCTGGCCTTGCTGCTTGTAACAGGTGCCCACCCGTTCGCGTTCGTCGTCGGTCATCAACGGCAGGTTGACCACCCCGGGAAACGCGCCCTTGATGAACTCGATCGGCGCACGGGTATCCATCATCGGCCGGTCGTTGAGAAAGATATCGCGGTAATCGGTGATGTCGATGGGCATCAGAACACCTCTACCGCGTTGGTCTGTCGCTCAACCAGTTCGCCGATCGGCTCAAGGTTCAGGCCCAGCTCCGCCGCCACGGCGAGGAATTCGGCATTGCCTTCGGGGGTGACCGCCACCAGCAGCCCGCCGCTGGTTTGCGGGTCGCACAGCACGCGTTTGTGCAGTTCGTTCAGGCGCCCCAGCTTGCTGGCGTAGCTGTCGAAATTGCGCAAGGTGCCGCCGGGGACGCAGCCCTGTTCCAGGTAGTACTCAACCCCGGGCAGGCGTGGGACTTTTTCGTATTCGATGCGGGCAGTTAATTGGCTGCCGTCTGCCATTTCCACCAGGTGGCCCAACAGGCCGAAACCGGTGACGTCGGTCATGGCCGTGACACCGGCCAGCTTGCCAAAACGGCTGCCGGGTTTGTTGAGGGTGCACATCCAGTCACGGGCCAGGCCCACGTCGGCCTCGCGCAGCTTGCCCTTCTTCTCGGCCGTGGTGAGGATGCCGATGCCCAGGGGTTTGGTCAGGTACAGCTGGCAACCGGCGGTGGCGGTGTCGTTGCGCTTCATGTGGCGCTTTTCCACCAGCCCGGTGACGGCCAGGCCGAAGATCGGCTCGGGGGCGTCGATGGAGTGGCCGCCGGCCAGGGGAATCCCGGCAGCGTCACACACGGAACGGCCGCCGCGAATCACTTCCCGGGCAATCTCCGGAGCCAGCACGTTGACCGGCCAGCCGAGAATCGCGATGGCCATCAACGGATCGCCGCCCATCGCATAGATATCGCTGATGGCATTGGTGGCGGCAATGCGGCCGAAGTCGAAGGGGTCATCGACGATCGGCATGAAAAAGTCGGTGGTGGACACCACGCCGCGCTCCTCGTCGATGGCGTACACCGCCGCGTCATCGCGCGAAGCGTTGCCTACCCAGAGCTTGGGGTCGAGGTTCTGTGCGCCACTGCCGGCGAGGATCACTTCCAGTACCTGAGGTGAGATCTTGCAACCGCAACCAGCACCGTGGCTGTATTGGGTCAGGCGAATCGGCTCGTTCATGGGTATCCCTCAAGGCGTCAAGTGGGCGGATTCTAGCAGACAGCAAAAGGCCGACTGCATGCAGTCGGCCTTTATGTTCAGCCCTTAGTGTTTGGCAGCAAGCCGTTTATGCCGGTTGCGTCGCATCATGTTCAGGCATTCGATAGCCGCCGAGAACGCCATGGCCGCATACACATAGCCTTTTGGCACATGGGCGCCGAAACCTTCGGCGATCAGCGTCATACCGATCATGATGAGGAAGCCCAGGGCCAACATCACAATGGTCGGGTTGTCGTTGATGAACTTGGCCAGCGGCTCGGCCGCCACCAGCATCACGATCACCGAGACCACCACGGCAATGATCATGATCGGCAAGTGCTCGGTCATGCCCACGGCGGTGATGATGCTGTCGATGGAAAACACCATGTCCAGCAGCAGGATCTGGCCAATCGCCGAGGCGAAGCCCAGGGTCACGCTCGGCGCGCCGGTGTCCACATGCTCCTTCTCGGGGTCCATGCTGTGATGGATCTCGGTGGTGGCCTTCCACACCAGGAACAGGCCACCGGCGATCAGGATCATGTCTTTCCAGGAGAACGACTGCCCCAGGATGTCGATGACCGGCTCGGTCAGCTGCACGATAAAGGCGATGGTGCTCAACAGGCCCAGACGCAGGATCAATGCCATGCTGATGCCGATGCGGCGGGCCTTGGCCCGGTGCTTCACCGGCAACTTGTTGGTGAGAATCGAGATAAAGATCAGGTTATCGATCCCCAGCACGATCTCCATGACGATCAGGGTGGCCAGTGCGATCCACGCGGTCGGGCTGGCGGCCAGTTGTAAAAGGTATTCCATAGGTCATTCCTGGTGTTGTGTGCGGGTATCAGGTTTCTTGGGAGGTGGACTCAGGCTTGCTGTCTTCCTGTTCCGGCTTGTCCGGCTTGCCTTGCGGCGGTGCGATCAAGCCCTTGGTCGCGTCACTCAACGCCTGTTCGGCGGCCTGGTGGGTGTCGTCAATCACTTGCTTGGCCGACTCGGTGGCCTTGCCCAGCAGTTGTTGCGCGCTTTTTTCCGCTTGGTCACAGCCACTGAGCATGACTAATGAAAGCCCAAGTAACGCCGTTGCGCCCAGGGAATTGAGTTTCATGATGCGTTCCTCGTTAGAACCTTCGGGTCCAAGTAGTGGCCCCTCGATAGCGACGCATTCTATGCAGGGTAACACTTCAGGAAAATTCGTATTTTTTTCGCTTATACTTCGGTTTTCACGAAGTATTGGCCGCCATGCTCAATTACCGACAACTGCACTACTTCTGGGTCGTCGCCAAGACCGGCAGCATCGTGCGCGCCTGCGAGCAACTGAACCTCACACCGCAGACCATCAGCGGGCAGATCAGCCTGCTGGAACAGACCTTCGGCGTGGCATTGTTCCAGAAGGTCGGGCGCCAGCTGGAGCTGACCGAAGCCGGGCGCCAGGCGCTGCCCTATGCCGAGCAGATGTTCCAGCTGGGCAATGAGCTTGAAGCGATGTTGCGCACCCAGCCCAATGAGCAGCAGATCCTGTTCCGGGTTGGCGTCGCGGATGTGGTGCCCAAGTCCATCGTCTATCGGCTGATTGCGCCAACCATGGAGTTGAGCGAGCCGATCCGCATCACCTGCCGTGAAGACAAGCTCGAACGCTTGCTGGCGGACCTGGCGATCCAGCGCCTGGACCTGGTGATCTCCGACAGCCCGATGCCGCCGCACCTGGACATCAAGGGCTACAGCCAGAAGCTCGGGGAATGCGGCATCAGTTTCTTCGCAACCCAGGCATTGGCTGACCAGCATCGCGGCGATTTCCCACAATGCCTGCAGGGTGCGCCGCTGTTGATTCCGGGGGCGGAGACGGTGGTGCGCAGCCGTTTGCTGCGCTGGTTTGCCGAGCAGCAGATCCAGCCTCGGATTGTCGGGGAATTTGACGACAGTGCGTTGATGCAGGCCTTTGGCCAATCCGGCAGCGGGATTTTCATCGCGCCGAGCGTGATTGCCGACGAGGTGGAACGCCAGTATGGCGTGGCGCTGATCGGCCAGACGGATGCGGTGACCGAATCGTTTTATGCAATCTCGGTGGAGCGCAAGGTCAAGCACCCCGGCATCGTGGCGATTACCGAAGGTGCCAGACGGGAGCTGTTCACTTCCCTGCCCTGAAGGCTCAGGCGCAGACGGCGCGGGTCTTGGCAGTCATCAGCCACAGCGCCAGCAGGATCGACAACAGGATAAAGCCCGCCGCGGCAAACCCGAGGCGGCCCAGGCCCAGGG
>NZ_JACARS010000201.1:0-7964 GCF_013386485.1 Pseudomonas sp. P7758
CATGACGGCAGCCCAAGATCCGAAGCAGGAGTGAGAGCACTCCGAGCCTAGGCGAGGAGCCGAGGGGTGGGGCAAGGGCGTTTTTCTTACTGTTGCGCTTTTAAAAAGTGAGCCGCTGTAAGAGCGGAACCGATACAAGCCATCACCCAAATAATGGATATACACACCGCCCGTCACAGCTCCAGCCGAACCTGCGCACACAACCCCCCGCCGTCCCGGTTGCTCAGGGTCAACTCCCCGCCAATCGCCACCGCCAGTTGCTGGGCAATCGCCAACCCCAGCCCTGTACCACCAGTGCCACGATTACGCGAACTCTCCACCCGGTAAAACGGCTGCATCACCTGCACCAGTTCATCCTCGGCAATCCCCGGCCCCCGGTCCAGCACCTTGATCGAAAGCTCACCCGCCGCCGTCGACCCCACCTCCAACTGCGCCTCCCCGGCAAATTTCAGCGCGTTGTCCACCAGGTTCACCAGCACCCGGCGCAATGCATGGGGCCGCGTATCCAAAACCACCGCGCTTTTACCGGTCAAACTCACTTGCTTGTTCATGTCCTGGTAATCAAACACCAGGCTGTCGAGAAACGCATCCAGGTCGATCCGGCAACTGGCCTCGGTCGACCCATGCACACTGCGGGCATACGCCACACCCTCGCGCACCAGATGCTCCATTTCCCCCAGGTCACTCCAGAGCTTTTCCCGGTCCACCGAGTCCTCCATGAACTCGGCACGCAATTTCATGCGGGTGATCGGCGTCTGCAAGTCATGGGAGATCGCCGCCAGAATCTGCATGCGCTCCTTGAGGTACTCGGCAATCCGCTTCTGCATTTCGTTGAACGCCGCCGCCGCATGCGCCACCTCGGTGGGGCCGGTTTCGTCCAGCGGCGTCGGGCGGGCATTCGGGTCGAGGGTTTCCACTGCCCGTGCCAGGCGTGTCAGCGGGCGGATGGCGATGCGCACGGCGATCCAGGTGCACACCAGCAACACCACCAGTTGCAGCACCAGTACCACCGGCAGCCAGAACGCAAACGGGATCGGCTTGGGATAGACATCAATCGTGACCGGGCTGCCATCGGCCAGGGTCAGGTGCGCCTGGAAGTGTTTTTGCAGGCCCGGGATGTCGCGAAACGTCAGTGGGTAATGCTCTCCCAACGCATCGGAAATCGACGTCGCGGCCATGGGCACGTTGTCGCTGGCCATCGGCTCGCCGGGTTCGCCGGCATTCAGCAGGTAGCGGTAGGCGTTGCGGTCGAGCCGCGGCAGCCAGCTGGCACGCTCGGCGGCGGGCAGGCGGTCGAGGATCGCGATCGACGTCGATACGTCGTTTTCCAGGTTGCCCAGCATTACGCTGCGGGCACTCATGTAGCGCTCATAGAACTGCGCACTGAACGACAGTGCGTTGGCGCACAGCAGGCTGACGATGAAAATTACCGTCAGTTGCGCCGCGAGGGTGCGCGGCCAGCGGAACGTGAGGGTCATGCCGGGTCCCCAAGGATTTCCACGGCCAGGGAGAACACATAGCCTTCGCTGCGCACGGTCTTGATGTAGGCCGGTTCGCGGGCGTCGTCCAAAAGGCGCTGGCGCAGGCGGCTGACCAGCAGGTCGATGGAGCGGTCGAACAGGTCCGCGTCCCGGCCCTGTGTCAGGTTCAGCAACTGGTCACGGTTGAGCACCCGTTGCGGATGGTCGAGGAAGACGCGCAGCAAACGGTATTCGGCACCGCTCAAGGCCACCAGGGTGTTGTCTTCGTCCAGCAGATGGCGGGCGGTGGTGTCCAGGCGCCAGCGGCCAAAGCGGATCAGCCGGCCGCTTTCGGTCACCACCAGGTTTGGCGGCAGCATCCGTGTGCGCCGCAGCACGGCGTTGATGCGGGCCAGCAGTTCACGGGCGGCGAAGGGCTTGACCAGGTAATCGTCGGCGCCCATTTCCAGGCCGATGATGCGGTCGGTTTCATCGTTGCGCGCGGTGAGCATCAGGATCGGCGTGGCCTTGTGCTTGCCCACCCGCAGTTCGCGGCACAGCTGCAAGCCGTCGTCGCCGGGCATCATGATGTCCAGCACGATCAGGTCCACGGGCGTGGTGTCGAGGAAGCTGCGCATCTGCCGGCCGTCAGCCACCACGGTGGTGCGCAGGCCGTTCTTTTTCAGGTAGTTGCCCACCAGTTCGCGGATCTCCCGATCGTCATCGACAATCAGAATGTGATCGACGTGATCCATGCTGCCTTCCTCGTTGATTAGTCATTGATGCGCAGTCTAGCCACTGGCGGCGGGCTTGCCTTGTGCCCTTTGTATTGCAGTGTATCTGGCGGTGACGAGATACACATCGACGCAAAAATCCGGGCCTGGCCGACACAATCCGGATACCTCGCAAGGTTCAAATGAGCCCATCGAGGTAATCCGCCTCGGCCCACTTGAACCCCGGAGAACCACCCATGACCATCAAAGCTGCCTATGCCAGTTGCCTGTTTGCCTTACTCACTGGCCTGAGTGTTGCCGCCCATGCCGAAACCACCGCCAGCCAGCCGGATATCCACCAGGTGCTGTCGATCTCCGAAGAGTCCGGTGGCGCGCTGTGCGGCATCGTCAACTCGCACCTGACCTACCTCGATTCCGAGGGCCAGCGCCACGTCCTCGACTACCGCAAATTTTCCAGCAATTGCCTTGAAGGCAGCTGAGGAGACCGGCCATGACCCCACTCAACAGCTTTCTCAGCGCCCTGGCGTTTTCCCTGGCGGGTGTGGCGGCGGATGTGAATGCCGCCACCGCGAAAAAACTCACTGGCAGTGAAACCTGCTTCCAGAACACGCCGCTGGCGCAAAACGGCGCGGCTCGCAAACGCGCTGAAACACCCCCGGCCACGAGGTGACACCCATGAACTTCATCCGATACCTGCGCCGCTCAAAAGGCCTGCTGCTGTTGGCACTGGTGGTTGCCTTGGTCGGCGTGCCCAAGGCGGTGAACTACCTGATCAACAACGTCGATGCCGAAAGTTTCAGCCAGTCCGATGAGCGCATGCCGTCCCTCGACGGCGCGGTGGCCTGGCTCAACTCGCCGCCGCTGACGGCCGAGGGCCTGAAGGGCAAGGTGGTGCTGGTGGATTTCTGGACCTACGACTGCGTCAACTGCCAGCGCAGCCTGCCGTACGTCAATCAGTGGGCGAAGAAGTACGCCAGGGACGGGTTGGTGGTGATCGGTGTGCACACGCCGGAAAACGCCTATGAGAAAGTCCTGGATAACGTACGCAGCCAGGTCAAGAAGCTGGACATCCATTACCCGGTGGCCATCGACAACGACTACCGCATCTGGCGCGCCTTCGATAACCAGTACTGGCCGGCCCATTACTTCTTCGATGCCACCGGCAAAGTGCGCTACAGCCATTTCGGCGAGGGCCGCTACGACAATCAGGAGAAAGTCATCCAGGCCCTGCTGGAAGAAGCCAGGGCGGCGAACGCGCCAACCTAAGCTAATGCCAAAAAGGTATTTATTGCGGGGTTTTTAGATCGTTTAGCTTCACCACTCCACGTACCTGTTCATGGAGTGAGCACCCAATGTCGCACCCGCTGGCAATCAACACCTTGCCCCTGCTGGACCTGGCGCTGCTCGACGGCAGCCCGGCCCAGCGTGGGCAGTTTCTCGATGACCTGCGCCACGCTGCGCGGCATATCGGTTTTTTCTACCTCACCGGCCACGGCATCGACGCCGGGTTGCTCACCCAGGTGCAGCAGCAGGCGCGCCAGTTTTTCGCCTTGCCGGAGGCCGACAAGCTTGCTGTCGGCATGATCAACTCCCCGCACTTTCGCGGCTACAACCGCGCCGCGTCGGAGATCACCCGGGGGCAGCCGGACCTGCGTGAACAGTTCGACCTCGGCGCCGAGCGTGAGCCGCTGCAACAGGGCCCGGACTCACCGGCCTGGTCGCGCCTCCAAGGCCCCAACCAGTGGCCTGCCGCATTGCCCGAACTCAAGCCCTTGTTACTGGCCTGGCAGCAGGCGATGACGCAGATGTCCCTGCGCCTGTTGCGCGCCTTTGCCCAGGCCTTGTCGCTGCCGGAAAACGCTTTCGACCCGCTGTATGGCGACAAGCCCAACGAACACATCAAGCTGATCCGCTACCCCGGCCGCCACGCCCTGCAGAGTCGTCAGGGTGTCGGTGCCCACAAGGATTCCGGCTTTCTCAGCTTCCTCCTGCAAGACCAGCAGGCCGGCCTGCAAGTGGAAGTGGAGGAGGGCCGCTGGATCGACGCCTTGCCGCGCCCCGACACCCTGGTGGTGAACATCGGCGAGTTGCTGGAACTGGCCACCAACGGCTACCTGCGTGCCACGGTGCACCGGGTCGAATCGCCGCCCCTGGGCAGCGAGCGTTTGTCCCTGGCGTTTTTCCTCGGTGCGCAACTGGACGCGGTGGTGCCGGTGTATCAGTTGCCGCCCGAGTTGCTGCGCGATGCCCACGGCCCCACCAGTGACCCGCGTAACCCGCTGCTGCGGGACGTCGGCTGGAACTACCTCAAGGGCCGCCTGCGTTCCCATCCGGATGTCGCCCAACGGTTTTACGCCGATGCCACGATTCCCCAAGCCCTGTCCGCCTGATAAGGAACATCACCATGCTCAAGAAAACAGCCCTGGCCCTGGCCGTCCTGATTGCCTCCTTCGACGCCCAGGCCGCCGAGGCCCTGCGTGTGGCGGCGGACCCGATTCCCCACGCGCAAATCCTCGAATACGTGCAGAAGCTCGACCCGCAGCTGCAGCTGAAAATCATCGAAATCCCCAACGGCGTGAACTCCAATGAACTGCTGGCCCACGGTGATGTGGACGCCAACTACTTCCAGCACTTGCCGTACCTGCACTCCCAGGAACAGGCTCTCGGCCAGAAATTCACAGTGGCGGCCACCGTACATATCGAGCCGCTGGGTATCTATTCCCATCGCCACACCAGCTTTGCCCAGGTGCCGGATAAAGGCACCGTGGCCGTGCCCAACAACGTCACCAACCTGAGCCGTGCGCTGTACCTGCTGCAAGCCAACGGCCTGATCACGCTCAAGCCCGGTTTCAACGACCCGGCCAAGGACCAGGCAACGCCCAAGGACATTGCCGAGAACCCCAGGCACCTGAAGATCCTCGAGATCGAATCACCACAGATTCCTCGTGCCCTGGATGATGTCGACCTCGCCGTGATCAACGGCAACTACGCCCTCGAGGCCGGCCTGTCACCGGCCAAGGATGCCCTTGGGCTGGAAAAAGCCCAGGGCAATCCCTACGCGAATATCCTCGTGACCACCCCGAAATTGCAGGACGACCCACGGATCAAACAGCTGGCCAAGGACCTGAATTCGCCGGAGGTGGCCAAGTTCATCACCGAGAAATATGCAGGCTCGGTGATTCCGGTAGCTGTCGAATGATCGTCGTCGAGCAGGTCAGCAAAACCTACGCCGATGGCCAGCCGCCGGCGCTGGATAACGTGTCATTGCAGATTGCCGACGGTTCGATCTTCGGGATCGTGGGGCGGAGCGGGGCGGGCAAGAGTACTTTGCTGCGCTGCCTGAACCTGCTGGAGCGCCCGACTTCCGGGCGCATCCTCATGGACGGCCAGGACCTGACGCTGCTCAGTGACAAGCAACTGCGCCAGCAACGCCAGCGTATCGGCATGATCTTCCAGGGTTTCAACCTGCTGCATTCACGCAACGTCGCCGACAATGTGGCGGTGCCCCTGGAAATCGCCGGCCAGCCCAAGGCCGAGCGCGTTGCCCGGGTCAAGGAATTGTTGGAACTGGTCGGCCTGAGTGACAAGGCGCTGGCGTTTCCGTCGCAACTGTCCGGCGGCCAGAAGCAGCGCGTCGGCATCGCCCGGGCACTGGCGGCGCGCCCGGATTATTTGCTGTCGGACGAAGCCACCAGCGCCCTCGACCCGGAAACCACCGCGTCGATCCTGGAACTGCTGCGCAGTATCAATCGGCAACTGGGGGTGACCATCGTGTTGATCACCCACGAGCTGGATGTGGTCAAGGCTATCTGCGACAGCGCGGTGTCCCTGGCCAATGGGCGCGTGGTGGAAAGCGGCAGCCTGATTCAATTGCAGGCCGATCCCGCCTCAAGCCTGGGCCGCTCACTGGCCCCCAGCCTGCCAGCGGTGAGGGCAGTATGAAAACGGACTGGAACGACATCCTGCAACTGCTGCTCACGGCCACTGGCGAAACCCTGTACATGGTGCTGCTGGCGGCGGTCTTTACCTTGCTGATCGGCCTGCCCCTGGGGGTGCTGCTGTTTGTCAGTCGCCGCGGCGGGCTGTTCCCGCTGCCACGGGTGAACCGTGTGCTGGGTGCGGTGATCAACCTGGGCCGCTCATTGCCCTTTGTGGTGATGCTGATTGCCTTGATTCCACTGACCCGGTTGATCGTTGGCACCACATTGGGCAGCACCGCCGCCGTGGTGCCGATCACCATTGGCGCCTTTCCGTTCTTTGCGCGGATTGTCGAGAACGCGCTGGACGAAGTGGACAAGGGGCGCATCGAAGCCATCGTTGCCATGGGTGGAGATATTCGGCATGTGATCTTCAAGGTGCTGCTGCCGGAGGCGCTCCCTGCGTTGCTTGCGGGGTTGACCCTGACCCTGGTGATGCTGATCGGCTTTTCGTCCATGGCCGGGGTGATTGGCGGTGGCGGCCTGGGGGACCTGGCGATTCGTTATGGGTACCAGCGTTTCAATAACCAGATCATGGTGGTGACGGTGATTGTGTTGGTGGTGCTGGTCCAGGGCGTGCAAAGCCTGGGGGATCATTGCGTGAGGTCGCTGGCGCATCGTCGATAAACGGTTATGTACTAATGAATTTTTAATATTTCTAGTTATATGCGCGACTGAGTAAAGTTCCCTTACGTACCTTCACCTCGTCGCCGGGAAATACTCTTCATGAACCGTCCCCACGGGCATCCCACGCCGATCCTGACTTTGCCCCAGGGCGAAAAAGACCCGTTGTCGATTCGCGCCAAGGCACTGGTTTTTGCCGACCCGCGTTCCCTGCAACTGCTCGAATATTTGCAACGTGTTGGCCCCAGTGAAGCGCCGGTGTTGATCAATGGCGAGACCGGCACCGGCAAGGAGCTGGTGGCGCGCTATATCCACAGCGCCAGCGGCCGCACCGGTGCGTTTGTGCCGGTGAACTGTGGGGCCATCAGCGAGAACCTTGCGGAAAGCGAATTTTTTGGGCATGAGGCCGGCTCGTTTTCCGGGGCCTCGGGGCGGCGGATCGGCTGGTTTGAAGAAGCCGATGGCGGCACCCTGTTCCTCGATGAGATCGGTGACTTGCCGCTGCCGTTGCAGGTGAAGCTGCTGCGGGTATTGCAGGAGCAGGAAGTGGTGCGAGTGGGGTCGCGCAAGCCGATCAAGATCAATATCCGGCTGGTGACGGCCACCAACATCGACCTGGAGCAGGCGGTGGAGGCGGGCAACTTTCGCCTTGACCTGTTCTATCGCATCAACGTTGCGCAGGTGCAGGTGTTGCCGTTGCGTGAGCGGCCGCTGGATATCCTGCCGTTGGTTGAGCATTTTCGGCGGCTCTACAGTGCCAGGCTGAAAATCGCCGAGCCGATGTTGTCGGAGTCGGCGACCCAGGCGTTGCTGGATTATCCGTGGCCGGGGAATATTCGTGAGCTGGAGAATGTGGTGCACCTGGCGCTTTTGGTGGCTGGGGACAGGCCGATCATGCCGTCGCACTTGAAGTTTTCTGCGGGGCTGAGTGCGATGCATGCCAGCGTTAACAGCGGGGCGCCGAGGATTCCGCAGGAGGTGGTGCGGGAGCAGTTGCTGCGGTTGTTCGAGGTGCCCGGGGATTCGTTGTTGCACGATATCGAGGATTTGATCGTGCGGGAGGCGTTTGCGTTTTGTGGGTTTAATCAGTTGCGTACGGCGGAGTTGTTGGGGGTGACGCGCAATGCCATGCGGACGCTTTTGGTGAATCATGGGATGCTCAAGGGGCG
>NZ_JACARS010000202.1:0-6875 GCF_013386485.1 Pseudomonas sp. P7758
GAAGTGCTGCCCGCTACCGAAGCGGATTACCAGGTGCTGCTGGATTACCGGCAGCTGGCTGAAGCCTTGGGTTATCCACGCCTCCAATGATCGTTCCCACGCTCCGCGTTGGAATGCATCCTGTGACGCTCTGCATCACGATTTCAAAGCAGACGCAGAGCGTCCAAGGCGGCATTCACACGCAGAGCGTGTGATCGATCGGTTATATAAAAATACCGTTTAAATATTATTAAAGAATAAGCAGCCTTGCTAGGATCGCTCCACCGGAACACCGGACATAACGCGCAACCTACTCAGATGGAGCCACTATGTCCGGCGCCGACACTTCTCACAGCGATTACGTGGGCGGATTATTCCGCAGTCATTACGACTGGCTGTGCGGCCGTTTGCACCGCCATCTCGATTCCCGTGCCCACGCCGAAGACATCGCCGCCGACACCTTCGTCCAACTGTTGAGTTCCCCGGGCGTGGCGCCGATCCGCCAGCCACGCGCCTTGCTCACCACCATCGCCCAACGCCTGATGTACCAGCTGTGGCGTCGCCGTGACCTGGAGCGCGCCTACCTCGACGCCCTCGACCAGGACGAAACCTCGCCCGCGCCATCCCCTGAGGATTTGGCGCAGATGCTCGAAGCCCTGCTGGCCATCGACCAGTTGCTCGACGGCTTGCCGGCCAAGGTCAAGGCGACCTTTCTGCTGTCGCAACTCAATGGCCTGACCTACCCGGAAATCGCGGCCGAGCTGGGCATTTCCCAACGCTCGGTCAGCGACTACATGACCCGTGCCGTCAACCGCTGCCTGCGGCTGTGCCTGGAATGAGCGACGACCTGATCGACAGCGCCACTCGCTGGGTGGTGTTGCTGCGCTCCGGCGAGGCGAGTGCCGCCGACTGGCAGCGTTACCATCAGTGGCGCGCCGCAGACCCGCGTCACGAAGCCTTGTGCCAACAACTGGAAACCCGCCTCGGTGTGTTTCAAATTCCGCAGGCCCAAGGCGTCAGCGGCAAGGTATTGCAGCAGGCACTGGACGCGCCATCCAGCCGCCGCACGGTGTTGCGCGGCGCCCTGGTGGGCGCTGGCCTGATGCTGGGCGCCGGTTGGCTGGCCCGGCCGGTGGTGGAGGATTTGACCGCCGATATCCGCACCGGCACCGGCGAACGGCGCACTGTAGCGCTGGCGGATGGCAGCGAGTTACTGCTCAACGCCCGCAGTGCCGCCGACATCCAGTTCGACCCGCAACACCGCGTGGTGCGCCTGCGCGATGGCGAGTTGCTGGTGAAGATTGCCAGGGACAGCAACCGACCGTTTTTCATTCAGACCGATCAAGCTCGACTGCATGCCTTGGGCAATCGCCTGTTGCTGCGCGAGCGCGAAGGGCAGGGCCATGTGGTGGCGCTCAACGGTGCCCTGGAGATCGACGGCCAGAACGGTGAACGCCTGCAACTGGAGGCCGGGCACGAGGTGACTTATGACCGCTTCGGCTTCGGCCCGGTGCTGGCCAGTTCCTCGGGGGCGACGGCGTGGATCGACGGTTTCCTGCAAGTGCGCGACCGCCCGCTGGTGGAAGTGATCGACGCACTGCGCCCGTATCACAACGGTGTGCTGCGCCTCGATCCGGCGGTGGCAGGGTTGCGGGTCAGCGGCCTGTACCGCCTCGACAATCCCGACCAGATCCTCGACACCCTGGCACGCACCCTGCCGATCCACATCACCCGCCGGACCGGGTTGTGGGTGACCGTCAGTGCCACCTGAAAACGGTTCACCTCGGTCAATGTGGGAGCTGGCTTGCCTGCGATGCGAGCACCTCGGCCTCTCAGATGTACCGCAGCGATACCATCGCAGCCTCGCTAAAGCTCGACAGCTCCCACAGTTGACCGCGTCGTTTCAGAATGTCGGTTCTATCGACATAACCAAACGATCTGCAAGTTTTCCCCCGGCCATCCCACATCACTCCCGTAAGCGCTGCGGGGAGCAGCGCTCAGGAGTTTCCTTGGGGGGAGCCAACGTGAGCCCATTCAACCGTACACCGCTTCGAACCTTTGCCCTGGTGCCGTTGGCCAGTCTGTTCCTGTCTTTCGCTGCCAGCGCCGAAGAGGCGCGCCAGGTCTATCACATCGCGCCCGGCCCGCTGGACGAAGTGCTGCTGAACATCAGCCGCCAGAGCGGCCAGGTGATTTCCTTCACGCCGCAACTGGGCAATTATTCCTCGGCGCGGGTCGACGGTTCGCTGTCGGCGCAACAGGCGGTAGACGCCGCGCTCAAGGGCACCGGCCTGCAAGTCCAGGTCAGCCCGGACGGTGCATTCATCATCAAGGAAGGCGCCAAAGTCGCGCCTGCCAGCAACAGCATCAAGGCGCAAACCGCCGAAGCCCAGGCGCCGACCCTCGACCGTGTGGTCGCCATCGGTACCCGTCGCAGTGACGCCACGGCCCTCACCAGCAGCGCCCCGGTGGATGTGATCAACGCCGAAGAACTCAAGCAAACCGGCGCCACCAGCCTCAACCAGGCGCTGTTCCAACTGCTGCCCTCGTTCAACTTTCCGCAGAACAACAGCGCCACCCGCGGCCAGGACCCGAAAGGCGCCTCCCTGCGCGGCTTGTCCCCGGACCAGACCCTGGTGCTGATCAACGGCAAGCGCCGGCACACCTCGGCGGTGGTGAACATTTCCGGTGGCGTGCCGTTCATTGGCGCTCAGCCGGTGGACCTCGACATGATCCCCATCAGCGCCATCGACCACGTCGAAGTGCTGCGCGACGGTGCCTCGGCGCAATACGGTTCGGACGCGGTGGCGGGGGTGGTCAACATCGTGCTCAAGGAGCGCGACAGCGGTGGCGGCATCAACACCCAACTGGGCAAATACGCCCAGGGCGACGGCTTCAGCAAAACCACCGATGGCTGGTACGGCATCGGCTTGCCGGGGGATGGTTTCCTGACCCTGAGCTTCAATACCCTGAACAACAAACCCGATGACATCGGCGACAAATACGTCGCCGACGGCCAGGTACAAGACCCGCGCTGGGGCGGTGCCGGGCGCGACAAATACAACTTGGCGGCCAACGCCGAAATCGGCCTGAACGACCAATGGCGCCTCTACAGTTTCGCCACCTTCGGCCAGGACACTTCGGTAAACAACACGCCGCCGCTGCTGGCCAGCAGCCCGAACAACGTGGCCGGGATCTACCCCAACGGCACCATCCCGAAATACCGCTATCGCTATGAAGACGGCGCCGTCACCGTCGGCACCCGCTATGAAGACGAGAGCATCGGCCGCTTCGATTTGAGCGCCACCTATGGCCGCGACGAGCACGACGAACTGGCTTTCAACACCGTCAACCCGAGCTACGGGATCAACAGCCCGACCAAGTTCAACGTCGCCACCCTGGTCAACGACCAGACCAACATCACCCTGGATTACGCCAAGGATCTGAACGTCGACTGGTCGAGCCATCCACTCACCGTGTCGGCGGGCGTCGCCTACCGGCATGAGCAATACCGGCTGGAGGCCGGCGACTACGATTCCTATTCCTACGGTGGCATCGACGGCGTGCAGGTTGGCGCGGTGCAGGCCTCGGGCCTGACCCCGGACGACGCCGGCACCTTCAAACGTGATGTGGGCGGCGTGTATTTCGGCCTGGAAAACCAGGTCACCGACAAGCTCCAGGTGGGCATTGCCGGGCGTACCGAGCACTACTCGGACTTCGGTTCAGCCACCACCGGCAAACTCTCGGCGCGCTATGACTTCACCCCGAAAGTCGGCCTGCGGGCCACGGTCAACAATGCCTACCACGCGCCCAGCCTGGGCCAGATCGGCACCTCCTGGACCACCACCACCAACCTCGACGCCAACGGCAACCCGGTGCTGACCCGCATGCTGCCGGCCGACAACCCGGCCGCCCGAGCCCTAGGTGCACAGCCGCTGAAGCCCGAGAAGTCCACCAACTTCTCCCTGGGCCTGGTGCTGCGCCCAACCGACCAGGCCTCGCTGACCATCGACGCCTACCAGATCTCGATTCGTGACCGCCTGCTGTTCAGCGGTGGCATTTCCGGGCCGCTGGCCGAGCAGATCCTCAAGGACGCCGGCTACGGCCAGTACTCCTGGGCGCAGTTCATGACCAACGCCGCCGACACCCGCACCCGTGGCGTCGACATCGTGGGCAAGTACAACCTGGACCTTGAGCAGTTCGGCAACCTGAACCTGTCGGCGGGCTACACCAAGGCCCGCACCACCATCGAGAAGGTCCACGAAAACCCCAACGGCTTCGAAGTGCTGACCCGTGAATCCCGTGGCTTCCTGGAGCACGGTTACCCGGAAGACAAGCTGGTGTTTGGCGCGGTCCACAAACTCAACCAATGGACCATCGCCCTCAACGAAACCCGTTACGGCAAGTACCGCAAATACGCCTCCAGCGAAGCCAACGCCCAGTACGACCAGACCTTCAGCGCGCAATGGACCACCGACCTGGACGTGAACTACGCCTTCACCAAACAACTGCGGGTGTCGGTGGGCGTCAACAACCTGTTCGACAGCAAGCCTGACGACTACAACACCCGTTTGCGCCAGACCCCGGGCCAGCAATACAGCTACCTGTCGCCGACGGCGCCGGAAGGGGCGTTTTACTACACGCGGCTCAGTTATGACTTTTAAACCCTGATCTTGAAGGGTGTGGAGATCAACTGTGGGAGCTGGCTTGCCTGCGATTGCATCACCTCGGTCTTCCTGGAAAACCGAGGTGTCTGCATCGCAGGCAAGCCAGCTCCCACACTGACACTGCCCACTCTGGATCTGTTTTGAATCTCCAAGAGGCTACTCATGAGAACACTAAAAAACCTGCTCGGTGGCTCGCTATTGGCATTCACCGTCCTGGCACAATCAGCCACGGCCGCCGAACCTGCCAAACCGATCCACTTCGGTGACATCACCTGGGAAAGCGGCAGCCTGATCACCGAAGTGCTGCGCCTGATCGTCGAGAAAGGCTATGGCCTGCCCACCGACACCTTGCCCGGCAGCACCGTGAGCCTGGAGGCCGCCCTGGCCAAGGACGATATCCAGGTGATCGGCGAAGAGTGGGCCGGGCGCAGTCCGGCGTGGGTCAAGGCCGAAAGCGAAGGCAAGGTGTTCGGCCTGGGCGACACCGTCAAAGGCGCTACCGAAGGCTGGTGGGTGCCGGAATACGTGATCAAGGGCGACGCCGAACGGGGCATCAAACCCCTGGCCCCGGAGCTTAAATCCGTCGCCGACCTGGCCCGCTACAAAGACGTGTTCCGCGACCCCGAAGACCCGACCCGTGGGCGCTTCCTCAACAGCCCCACCGGCTGGACCTCGGAGATCGTCAACAGCCAGAAACTCAAGGCCTATGGCCTGACCGACAGCTACGTCAACTTCCGCACCGGCTCCGGCGCGGCGCTGGATGCCGAGGTTGCATCCTCGATCCGTCGCGGCAAGCCGGTGCTGTTCTACTACTGGTCGCCGACGCCACTGCTGGGGCGCTTCAAGTTGATCAAACTGGAAGAACCACCGTTCAACGCCGAAGCCTGGAAGACCCTGGCCGACGCCAACAACTCGCACCCCATCGGTACTCGTTCGATGCCAGCGCACCTGGCGATTGGCGTGTCGGCGCCGTTCAAGGCGCAGTACCCGCAACTGGTGACGTTCTTTGAAAAAGTCGACCTGCCGATTGACCTGCTCAACGGCATCCTCGCGCAAATGGCCGAGAAACGTACCGCGCCGCGCCAGGTGGCCGAAGCGTTCCTGAAAGAACAGCCGCAGGTCTGGCAGCAGTGGGTGCCGGCGGACGTCGCGGCCAAGGTCAAGGAGAGTCTCTGATGCGCAAGTTCATCGCAGCCACACTGCTGGCACTGTGCGCCGGGCCGCTGCTGGCGGCAGAACCGGCCACCCTGCGCGTCGGCTACCAGAAAAGCTCGGTGAGCATGGTGCTCGCCCGTGAGCATCACCTGTTCGAGCAAGGGTTGCCGGGCACCAAGGTCGAGTGGATCGAATTCCTCGGCGGCCCGCCGCTGATCGAAGCCCTAAATGGCGGCAGCATCGACATCGGCAATATCGGCGACATCCCGCCGATCTTCGCCCAGGCTGCCGGCATCGACATTCGCTACATCGGCGTCGAGCCCAATGACGGGCGCACCGAAGCCATCCTGCTGCCCAAGGACAGCACCGTGCAAAACGTGGCCGAACTCAAGGGCAAGCGCGTGGCGTTGCTCAAGGGTTCCAGCGCCCACAACCTGTTCCTCAAAAGTTTGTTGCGTGCCGGCTTGCAGTGGAAGGACGTGAACGTGGTGTACCTGTCGCCCTCCGACGGCCGTGCCGCGTTTGAACAAGGCAAGGTCGACGCCTGGGTGGTGTGGGACCCGTACTACTCGGCGGCCGTGGTGGACGGTTCGGCGAAGGTGCTGGGGGATGGCCAGGGGCTGAACCCGGCGGGCAGTTTCTTCATCGCCAGCGGGCCGTTTGCCAAGCAGCACCCGCAGGCGATTGCGGCGATTCTCAAGGTGTTTGCCCAGGCGCAGCGGTTGTCGCTGGACCAGCATGACGAAAGCGTCGCGCTGATGGCCAAGACATTGGGCTTGCAGCCGGCGGTGGTGGAGAGTTACTTCCAGCACCGCTCGCCGACGCCGAGCCGGCCATTGGAAGCGGTGGATATCGCCAACCAGCAACGTACCGCCGACGCGTTTTTTGCCAACGGCCTGATCCCGAAAAAGGTCGATGTGCAGCAGGTTGTGTTCAAGGCCCCTTAACTTGATCCCTGTGGCAAGGGAGCTTGCTTTAGGGAAAGAGCTGTTGTGGCGAGGGAGCTTGCTCCCGCTGGGCTGCGTAGCGGCCCCAAAAAAAGCGGGAGCGCTGCGCACTCCAGCGGGAGCAAGC
>NZ_JACARS010000203.1:0-8607 GCF_013386485.1 Pseudomonas sp. P7758
GCAAGCTCCCTCGCCACATTTTTTTGTTTTGCCTCCGGGTTCAGTTGCCGCTAGTTGAAATCGACGTCAAACGCCTGATAGAACGCATTGCCGGTGTTGGCCACGATCCACATCAACACCAGCACATGCCGGCCCTTCTTGCCCTTGGGCAACGTCACCTGATGTTCAACCTTGGCCTTCAGTTCGGCCGAGTGCTGGTAATACGGCACCTGGGTATAGAAGTCCTCGAAGAAAGGCTTGGCCTCCAGTTGCGCGCGGCTGATGCGCTGCCTGGGATCCCAACCGTCTCGGGTGATCAACCAGCGATAGCCACGGGTCACGTGCGCGGCGGTGTAATCCCATTGCACCTTGAACACCTGGCCGGCTTCAACATTCAACAACGGCCAGTTAAACGGAGTGTTGAGCTTTTTAGCCATTTCTTCGTCGGTGAAGTTCACGCAGTCACGGGCATCGGTCTTGCCGCCGCTGAGGATGTGCCCGTCGGCGGGCGGCGTGACGCTTTGATCGTCGGTTTCGTAAGGCGCCGGAAACGGCCCGGCGTTGAGGGCCGGGAAGTTCTTGCCGCCTTCCATTTCGTTGACTTGCCAGTTTTCCAGCAGGCCACGCTCTACCGCCACCGAGCCACGACTGGCGGGTGTCACGACGCGACCATGCCTGAGTTGAGTCTGGGGTTTGTTCATTTCAGTCACTCCTTGATTGAAGACTTCCCCTCATGGGAAGCGCCTTGAACTTAGCCCACCTCGCCGGGTTGTCTACCCGACGTTTCTGTCAGACAAATCGCGTCAAGTCCTTGTTTTGCAGAGTTTTCGCACTGGTCTTGCACCAGAGTTATCGTCGGTCCTACCCTGCGACAGGCGATCGGACTACAGCCGCCGTCCATGAACGCCTGGCCTCAGGTGTTGAGGATCATCTCAAATCCGCCATAGATCATCCGTTGCCCATCAAACGGCATCGGATTGACGTCTGCCTTCAGGCGCGGGTCTTCCATCACCTTGCTCATCCCGGCGTCACGCACCTGCCGCGACGGCCAGACGATCCAGGAAAACACCACGGTTTCATCCTCCTTGAGCTTGACCGCCATGGAAAACGAGGTCACCTGCCCCTGAGGTACATCATCGCCCCAGCACTCGATGATATTCAGCGCACCATGTTCCTTGAACACCACGGCGGCGGCCTTGGCGTGCTGGATGAATTGTTCGCGTTTTGCGGTGGGCACCGCGATCACACAGCCATCTACGTAAGACATGATCACTCTCCTGATTCGACGGGTTGTTGTGCCTGTAGTCGATCCATCAGGCGCTCAATCGACATCAACGTGGGAAATGTCGACCAGTGGTGTGTTATCGATTGCGATGCCGGGCCGATTCTTGATATGACAGGCGCCTTCAACAACAAAGCCCACTCAAAGGACTGACCCGCCATGACCGCCCACGCCACCGCCTTCCACGCCCTGCACCACGCCCAATTGCTGATCCTGCCCAACGTTGCCGATGCCGGCGGTGCGCGCCTGGTGGCGCAACTGGGCAGCCAGGCCGTCGCCACCAGCAGCGCCGCAGTCGCCTGGACCCATGGCTACAAGGACGGCAATCATCTGCCGCTGCCGCTGCTGGTCAGCACCGTGCAATCCATCGCCCGGGTGATTGACGTGCCGCTGAGCGTGGACATCGAGGCCGGTTATTCCGACGACCCGGAGCACGTGGGCCGGGTGATCAAGGCGGTAATCGACGCCGGTGCCGTCGGGATTAACATCGAGGACGGTGCCGACACGCCTGATCTGCTGGCCCGCAAGATCGAAGTCGCCCGTCGTGTGGCGGACAACTGTGGCGTGAAGCTGTTTATCAATGCCCGCAGCGACGTGTATTTGAAAGGATTGGCCCCGGAGCCACAGCGCCTTGAAGAACTCCTCAAGCGCGCCGCGTTGTACCAGGGCGCAGGCGCCGACGGGCTGTTTGCCGCCGGCATCCACCTGGAGCACGAAATCCAGCAGCTCTGCCAGGCGACCAACTTGCCGGTCAACGTGCTGGCCTGGGCCGGCCTGCCCGCGCCCGAGACGCTGCAAGCCTTGGGCGTACGCCGCCTCACGGCCGGCTCGAGCATCGCCGAATTCCTGTATGGCGCCATGCACAGCCTCGCCGAAGGCTTCCTGCGTACCGGGCAACTGGATACGCACGCGCTCAAGGCGTTCACCTATGGCGACATGAATGGCCGCATGGCGCCATAACCCGCGACTCTGAACGATCCCCGCTCGACAACGGTAGCGTGTTTGGCCGATTATTCGTGTCCGCCAAACGCCACCCGCCTTGAAGCAGGAGCCTTGTACCTTGAGTTCGCAGAAAACCGTGACCGTTACACCGCCCAACTTTCCTCTGAACGGCAAGGTAGCGCCCCCCGGCTCCAAATCCATTACCAACCGTGCCCTGCTGTTGGCGGCCCTGGCCAAGGGCACCAGCCGCCTGAGCGGCGCGTTGAAAAGCGATGACACCCGCCACATGTCGGTGGCCCTGCGGCAGATGGGCGTGGTGATCGATGAACCGGACGACACCACGTTCGTCGTCACCAGCGTAGGCAAGCTGCAATTGCCGGCGCAACCGTTGTTTCTCGGCAACGCCGGCACCGCGATGCGCTTTCTCACCGCCGCCGTGGCCACCGTACAAGGCACCGTGGTGCTGGACGGCGATGCCTACATGCAAAAACGCCCGATCGGCCCGCTGCTGGCGACCCTCGGCCAGAATGGCATCCAGGTCGACAGCCCAACCTGCTGCCCACCCGTGACCGTCCATGGCACTGGCCGCGTGCAAGCCAAGCGTTTCGAGATCGACGGCGGCCTGTCGAGCCAGTATGTGTCGGCGCTGCTGATGCTGGCGGCGTGCGGCGAAGCCCCGATTGAAGTGGCACTGACCGGCAAGGACATTGGCGCCCGTGGCTATGTCGACCTGACCCTGGACTGCATGCGCGCCTTCGGTGCCCAGGTGGACATCGTCGATGAAAGCACCTGGCGCGTGGCCCCGACCGGCTACACCGCCCACGACTACCTGATCGAGCCTGACGCTTCCGCCGCCACCTATTTGTGGGCCGCTGAAGTGCTGACCGGTGGCCGCATCGACCTTGGTGTCGCCCCGCAGGATTTCACCCAGCCCGATGCCAAGGCCCAGGAAGTGATCGCGCAGTTCCCGCACATGCAACCGGTGGTTGTCGGTTCGCAGATGCAGGACGCAATCCCCACCCTCGCCGTGCTCGCCGCGTTCAACAACACACCGGTACGTTTCACGGAACTGGCCAACCTGCGGGTCAAGGAATGTGATCGGGTGCAGGCACTGCATGACGGTCTGAATGAAATCCGCCCAGGCCTGGCGACCATTGAAGGTGATGACTTGCTGGTGGCCAGCGATCCGGCCCTGGCGGGCACCACGTGCAACGCGCTGATCGACACCCACGCCGACCACCGCATCGCGATGTGCTTTGCCTTGGCGGGCTTGAAGGTCTCGGGGATCAGGATTCAGGACCCGGACTGCGTCGGCAAGACCTATCCCGAGTACTGGAAAGAGCTGGAAAGCCTTGGGGTTCATCTGACCTGGTAAGCCAACGGCGCCGGTAACGGGAGGGAGACTGCATGACGATTCGCCAACCCTGCCCACCCGGCGTCTGCGACTGCAATCGTGAGCAACTGCTCGACCTTCCCGGCGCCGATGCACGCATCCTGCACCTGACGCGCCAGGAAGAAAAACGCCTGCTCGAACGCCTCGAAAACCTGCAAAGCCTGCCCGATCTTGAGCGCATGCAACAGCTGATGTATCAGCAACTGGGCATTCGCGTGCATATCGCGCCGGGCCATACGGAAGTGAAGACGATGCGCGGGATTCAGATCGTTATCGATGACTTGCCGGGGTTGTGTCGCAAGACCCGGCAGTCGATTCCAGCGGCGATTCGCAAGGGCATGGAGAAGCGCCCGGAGATTGCGTATCGGTTGCTGGATGCTCATGACTTGTTTCGCGAGGGTTGAGGGCCGCGTTCCATTTGCGGCGATTTTCACGCTTGAGTCTGCGGGCCGTTTTGTATTCGAGGCGAGCCTGGGCCATCTCCTGAGTACGCGGGGGCCGAAAGCCGGCTTTGTAGCGCTCGCGTTCGTGACGAAGTAGAACGAGTTCTGCGCGCATTTGGCGGTGGCGGTGGGTATTGAGCAGGTAGAGGCTTAGCAGCGGGAACAACAGCCCCGTTGTGTAGATAAAAGGATGGGGCTGATAGCTGTAGGTGAACAGCACAATGAAAAAGCTCATCACACAACTGCCTGCCAGTATCCAGACGCCCCAGGCGCGACCTCGGAGGATAAGAAAGTTGCCCGCTGACAAGATAATGGAAGCGATGCCCACATCCAGTCCCGTGTAACTACGATAAGCAGGCACGCCTCGCATGTAGGTACTACCCATCGACGACCCCGCTACCGCAAGAGCAAAAAGCGCAAACATAAAAGCACTGATGAAAACAGGGAAATAGTGAGCCATAAAAGCTCTAGGGGAATTTCTCAGCTCCATTATTCAAACTCTTCATATAGGCCGATGGCCAGTGTCCGGATATTCCCGGAGACGCCGCTGCCTATGACACTCATGGTTGCACCCACTCCTGCCCCCGCAATCGCCGAGTCAGCATCGATCGCGGCAAACAACCGGCCGAGGTCGATACTGCCTTCGATCCGTTCGCGGGTGGTGCGATAGGCAGCTGGAAAACCGTCCTTCAAGACGCTGGAAGTCATTCCTTTACTCCTGGATTCCACGAGAGCGCAAAGAGTAAGACTGAGCCGCCTGAAAGGTTGTCAGAAAGGTCCTCCTTTCCAGACTGACATTTCCCGATCACCTCTCCATACCTTGTGGGCAATCATTCCAATTGGAAAAGTACGCCCGTGCTACTAATTCCCTCTTCCCCCCGCAAACGACCACTCATCCGCCGCCGTCGTTGTAATCACCACCATCACATCCTCAGGGCTCAGCCCAATCGTAGCCTCCAGCCGCTCCACCAACACCTGGTAAAACCGCCGTTTGGTCTCGGTATCACGAGGTTTACCGCCCGTGATCGCGATGAGTACATAGTCGTGGCTGCGCGGGCCGCCCAAATAGTTGGGGTCGATGATCATCTCGCCAATTTCGTGCTGGTGGATCACGTGGAAGCGATCCGCGTCAGGAATCTTGAAGCTCTCAACCAGGGCGTCATGCAATTCCTGTGAAAGCGCTTGCAGATACTCAGGGGATTTCCCGCGGTGCAAGGAGATTCGGGCGTAAGGCATGGTGGTTACTCCGCAGGATGGATGGCTGCCAACAGGTTCAGCGCCGACGCCGCTGTCGGCCAGCCGGAGTAAAACGCCAGGTGAGTGATGACTTCACCCAGTTCCTCGACGCTCAAGCCATTGCCAACCGCCCGCTGCAAGTGAAACGGTAGTTGCTCCAGACGGTACATCGCCACCAGTGCCGCCACGGTGATCAGGCTGCGCTCCCTGGGCGACAGGCCCTCGCGCTCCCAGATATCGGCGAACAGCACGTCGCGGGTCAGCTCGGTAAATTTGTTGCTCATGGACGCTCGCTCCGACAATTCAGTTGACGGGCAAAAACTAGCAAGCCAGGATCATTCCGAATATCAGATTTAATAGCATCCACCATCCCGTTTTAATGGACCATTCAATGCGCCGCCCCACCTTCGACCTTGATGTACTGCGCACCTTCGTCACCGGCGTCGAGCTGAACAGTTTTGCCAAGGCGGCGGATCGCCTGGGCCGTTCGACCTCAGCCGTCAGCGCGCAATTAAAGAAACTCGAAGAACAGGTCGGCACGCCGGTGCTGAGCAAATCCGGGCGCGGGCTGGTGCTGACGCCGGTGGGTGAAGCGCTGCTCGGCCACGCCAGGCGGTTGCTGGACCTCAATGACACTGTCTTCAGCAGCCTTAACGAAACCCAAACCGCAGGCACTTTGCGCCTCGGTTTGCAGGAGGATTTCGGCGAGCATGTGCTCAGTGACATCCTGCGGCGCTTCGCCAGGCTTTATCCGATGATCAGCCTTGAAGTGCGGATAGGCCGCAATGCCGAGCTGTTGACCCTGATCGACAGCGCGAGCCTGGACCTGGCGCTGACCTGGGAAACCGGTCAGACATCGTCCTGCCGCACCCGCCTGGGGCAAACACCCATGCACTGGATCGGGCCCCGGGACAAACCCCAACTACCGCGCTCCGAGGACGCGCCGCTGCCGCTGGTGATGTTCGAGGCACCCTGCGTATTGCGCAGCGCCGCCACCGAAGCCCTGGACCGCGCCGGCATTGCCTGGCGCATTGCCTTGACCAGCCCCAGCGTGGGTGGGATCTGGGCGGCGGTCGATGCCGGGTTGGGTGTGACCTTGCGCACCCGTATCGGTTTGCCTGCGCACCTATGTGTACTCGACGGTCTGCCGCCGGTGCCGTCCCTTGGCTATGAATTGCATTGCAGCCATCCAGCGCCAGGCGCTGCGGTCGCACAGCTGGCAGCGCTCATACAGAGCAGCCTGGTTTAGGCGGTTTCGCAGGGTTGCAGGGTGACGAACAGTTGTCGCCCCAACTTCGCCACCGTTTCCAGATGTTGCTCCGCACCGCCGCCCTCCGAGTCCAGCAGCAGCTCGGATGTCAGCACTTTCGCACCGCAGTAATCAAAGATCCCATGGTCGATTTGCGTGCGCATGGCGTCGGCATAGCCGTGGCGTTCAAACACCCCTTCGTCCGCCCCGCCAACGCCCAGTAAGTGCACCTGCAAGTGGCCGAGTTTTTTCACCACCTTCGTCTCAAGGCTGTAGTCGATCGCCCAACCGTTGACGAATACCCGGTCGATCCAGCCCTTGAGCAAGGCCGGCATCGACCACCAGAAGATCGGGAACACCAGCACCAAGGCATCGGCGCGGTCGAGTCGGGCCTGTTCGGCCAGTACGTCGGCCGGCGGCGTGGCGCGGGTGCGGTGCACTTTATGGTCGGCGGCGTTGTAGCGTGGGTCGAAACCTTCGGCGGCGAGGTCGGCGATCTCGAAGGTGTGCCCTGCGGCAGTGATGCCGGCAGCAGCCTGTTTGGCGAGGCTGTGGGTGAGGGATTGTGGGTCGTGATGGGCAACGACGATCAGCGCGTGCATGGCAATGACTCCTTCGGGGGGTGGCGATGAGCAGGCAAATTGAGTAGGCTTGAGCTAAGTTACCGTTGGTAAGTTACTTTTGGTATATAAGCATGTCAAGCGATCAATCCCCTGCCCCTCGCCGTCGCCTGTCCCGGGATGACCGGCTACGCCAGTTGCTCGACGTGGCCTGGCAACTGGTGCGCGAAGAAGGCACCGACGCGCTGACCCTCGGGCATTTGGCCGAATTGGCCGGCGTTACAAAGCCGGTGGTGTATGACCATTTCGGCGATCGCGCGGGGCTGTTGGCCGCGCTGTATGAAGATTTCGACGCGCGGCAGAACCAGGTGTTTGCCGCTGCAATCGAGGCCAGCGAACCCACCCTGGATGATCGCGCCCGGGTGATTGCCTCGTGTTATGTGGACTGTGTGTTGTTGCAGGGGCGGGAAATTCCGGGAGTGATTGCGGCCCTGGCCGGCAGCCCGGAACTGGAAACCATCAAACGCGAGTACGACGTGATTTTCCTCGGCAAGTGTCGCGATGCCCTCTCCCCCTTTGCCGTGGACGGTGTGATTGGCCAGCCCGGTTTACGCGCAATGCTGGGCGCGGCGGACGCCTTGTCCCATGCTGCGGCCAGCGGGGAGATCAGCCCGCTGGAGGCGCAAGAGGAGCTGTTTGCGAGCATCAAGTCGATGGTGAGTCGAGGAGCGCGTTAGCCCAGCCTTGCGTGCACGAACATCCGAGCCTTGTGGGTCATCTGGTCGAAGTGACGATCACGCTGTTTTTCGGCATCGACCATCGCCCGCTTGCCGTGCTTTTGCAGGAGGTAGGTGTGGATCTGCCGCACCTCCAGCGAGCTGTAGATCGACGCCACATCCAGCAACCCCATCAAGCCGTCAGTGCTGTAGTCGCGGGTGTTCATCAACACCTGGGTACCGCGCACACCGCGCAGTTGAAAGCCCATGGACTCGAACGCCGGGACCTTCTCCACTGCGCAGGTCAGTTCGGCATGGGGGTAGCGGGCCAGCATGTCCTGCATCATCGCCCGCGCCACGCCTTTGCGCCGATGGCTGGCGTGCACCGCCATGTAAGCCACGCCGCACGCCTCGGGATCGTCCTTCACCGGCAGGTACAGCAGGAAGCCGATCACCTGCTCCTGCGCGTCCAGCGCGACGATCAATTCCACCGCAATGCCCTTGGACCCGCCCAGCGCTTCCAGGTACAGGTGCACCTCGTAGCCGATGGCGTACTGGTAGACGTTGTACAGCAGGTTGCTTGGCGGGATGGCGACCATGCTGATGTCCGTCAGGTAGTCGACCACCATCTGCAGGATCTGCGCGTTGATCGGCTCGGGGCATGGGGTTTCGTAATGGGTAAGGCTGAACATTTGAATTCCTGGTGTTTCATTTCAAGGCCCGGCGGATTGTACCTGCTGAAGGGCCGCCGTGGACCCGCAAGCACCCATTGTGGCGAGGGAGCTTGCTCCCGCTGGGCTGCGTAGC
>NZ_JACARS010000204.1:0-2686 GCF_013386485.1 Pseudomonas sp. P7758
CGCTCTGGATCTTGCCTTTGCTTTTAACACTCCACTACTCCGCACTACGCTGCGTATGACTCGATACAAACTGCCGAAACCGCTCCGTCGGCAACCCCTCAAACAACTCCGCCGGGGTGCCCTGGGCATCAATCAACCCATTGGCCATAAACACCACCCGATTGGACACATGCCGCGCAAACCCCATCTCATGGGTCACCACCAACATGGTCCGCCCTTCCTCGGCCAGCGACCGCATCACCCGCAACACCTCCCCCACCAACTCCGGGTCCAGCGCCGACGTCGGCTCATCAAACAACATTACTTGCGGGTTCATCGCCAACGCCCGGGCAATCGCCACCCGCTGCTGCTGCCCACCCGACAAATGCGCCGGGTAATAATCACGGCGATCATAAAGCCCCACCTTGTGCAGCAGTTGCTCAGCTTCCTCCACACACTCGGCCTTCGAACGCTTGAGCACCCGCATCGGCCCCTCGATGACATTTTGCAAAACCGTCATATGCGACCACAGGTTAAAACTCTGGAACACCATGCCCAGCTTGCTGCGCATGGTCTCCACCTGCCGCGTGCTGCCAGGCAACAACCGACCGTTGCGCTGGCGCTTGAGCTCGATGGTTTCGCCGTCGAGCACAATACTGCCCTCGTCCGGGGTTTCCAGCAGGTTGATACAACGCAGGAAAGTGCTCTTGCCCGAACCGCTGGCACCGAGGATGGAAATCACGTCACCTTTGTGAGCCTCAAGCGAAATCCCCTTGAGAACCTGTGCCGAACCGAAAGCCTTGTGAATGTTGTTAACCGTAAGGGCGCTCTGAATCTGAGTACTCATGACAAGCTCCGCTGCAATCAGGAATGAGAAATAGGTTCGGGGGTTTGCTTGACCGGCACGTCTTTCGGCCGCTCACGCAGATGGGGCGACAGACGATGTTCAATCCAGGCCACCACACGCACCACCAGGAAATTCAGGATCAGGTAGATCAACGCCGCACAAATGAACACTTCCATGGTGCGGTAGGTACGCTGGATGATTTGTTGCGCCACGCCGGTGACGTCCCACACGGTGACCAGGCTGGCCAGCGCGGTGGACTTGACCAGCAAGATGGCCTCGGTGGAATAGGCCGGAAGCGCCTGGCGCAAGGTGACGGGGCCGATCACTCGCCACAGCAGGGTCCAACGCCCCATGCCTACCGCCTGCCCCGCTTCGATCTGCCCTTGAGGCACGCTCAGCAGGCCACCGCGAATGATTTCAGCGGTGTAACCGGCGGTGCACAGCGCCAGGGAGACCACGGCGCAGCCATAAGGCGACCTCAACACCACCCACAGGAAGCTGTCGCGAATCGCCGGGAACTGCCCCAGGCCGTAATAGATCAGGAACATCTGGATCATCAGCGGCGTGCCGCGAAACAGCATGATGTAGAAACGCGCCGGGTAGCTGAGGAATGGCCAGCGGCTGACGCGCATGGACACCACGCCCAGCGACAGCAGCAACCCCAGGGTCAGGGACGAAAAAAACAAGGCCAGGGTGATGGGCAAGGCACCCAGCAACTTGAGCATGGTGTCGGCAAGAAAGGCGAAATCGATCATGGCAAACGGTCCCTTCTCACGACTGTGCAGGATTGCGCCGCTGCGTACGCTGTACGCGCGCTTCGGCAATATTGAAAAGACGGCCCGAAAGCCCGGTCAGAATCAGGTAGCACACGCCGCCGACGATGTAGAACGTGAAGTACTGGCGCGTGGAACCCGCCGCCACCTGGCTGGCGCGCATCAGTTCCACCAGGCCAATCACCGAAATCAGCGCGGAGTCTTTCAGGCTCATTTGCCAGACGTTGCCCAGGCCCGGCAGCGCGTACCGCCAGATCTGCGGGATCAGCACCCGGCGAATCCGCGTTGCGCGGTTCATGCCGATCGCCAGTGCTGCCTCAAGCTCACCCTTGGCCACCGCGATAAAGGCACCGCGATAGACCTCAGCCTGATACGACGCCGAGATCAATCCGACGGCGATGGCCCCCACCATGAACGGCGGGACATCGACATAGCCTTCACCGCCAAACCAGTGATTGACGGCCGTCACCACACTGGCACCGCCGAAATAGAACAGGTAGATCACCAACAGCTCCGGAATCCCCCGGAACAGGATGGAATAGGCATCCCCCAGGTATCGCAAGGCACGCTTTTTGGAAAGCTTAGCCATGGCCACCAGGCTGCCGACCAGCGCACCGACCACCAGCGCCGCAAGGGTCAACAACACGGTCATGAGGGCGGCCTTGAGCAAGGCCATCCCCCAACCCGTGTCGCCAAAACTGAGCATCTGCATGAGACTCATCAAGTCACTCCTACCGAAAACACATAAAGCACCGGAACCTTGAAATCCGTCTCAACCTGCCCGACGTCCATGAAGCAAAGGGTGCAACTGCCTGCCTGGTTTACTTGACCATCGGCAGGTTCAAACCCTGCTCCTTGGCGCAATCAATCGCGATCTGGTAGCCCGCATCCGCATGACGCATCACGCCGGTCGCCGGGTCGTTGTGCAGCACGCGCGCGATACGCTCGGCGGCTTCGTCGGTACCGTCGCAGACAATCACCATGCCCGAGTGCTGGGAGAAGCCCATGCCGACGCCGCCGCCGTGATGCAACGAAACCCAGGTCGCGCCGCTGGCGGTGTTGAGCAGGGCGTTGAGCAGTGGCCAGT
>NZ_JACARS010000205.1:0-1874 GCF_013386485.1 Pseudomonas sp. P7758
TGCTACGCCAGGGTGTTGCCCTGCCCTGCAAAGACGCTGGCACAGAGACTGCATATTCCTACAACGCATGATGGAACATGCCATATGAATTTTCTGAATATAAGAAAAGCCTTCTCTTTTCCCGCCTTGTCCGGAGCTGTTCCATGAAACCCTTCTTCAATACCCTGTTGGGCGCCTGCGCCCTGGCCCTCAGCCTGCAACCCCTGGCCCATGCAGCGGAAACCGACCCTGCGCAAGTCAACCTGGACTACGCCTACTACTCCCCGGTGAGCCTGGTGCTCAAGCACTTCGGCTGGCTTGAAGAAGCGCTGCCGCAAACCAAGGTCGGCTGGGTGTTGAGCCAGGGCAGCAACCGTTCCCTGGAATACCTCAACAGCGGCGGCGTCGACTTCGCCTCGTCCGCCAGCCTGTCGGCGGTGCTCAGCCGGGCCAATGGCAGCCCGATCAAGTCGGTGTATGTGTACAGCCGCGCCGAGTGGACTGCACTGGTGGTGCGCAAGGACTCGACGTTCAAGAGCGTCAGCGACCTCAAGGGCAAGAAAATCGCCGCCACCAAAGGCACCGATCCGTACCTGTTCACCCTGCGCAGCCTGCAGAAAGCCGGCCTGAGCAAGGACGACGTGGAGTTGGTGCACCTGCAGCACCCCGACGGCCGTACCGCGCTGGAGAAAGGTGATGTGGACGCCTGGGCCGGTCTCGACCCGCACATGGCCGCCAGCGAAATCCAGGCGGGTTCGCGCCTGCTGTACCGCAACAAGGACTTCAACAGCTACGGCGTGGTCAGCGTGACCGACAAATACGCCAAGGAGCATCCACAGACCATCGCCAAGGTGCTCGGCGCCTATGAAAAAGCCCGCAACTGGGCGGTGAAACACCCCGACGAATTCGCCAAGCTGCTGGCCGACGAATCCGGCCTGCCCCTGGACGTGGCCAAGCTGCAATTGTCGCGTACCGACTTGAGCAGCCCATTGCTCACTGCCCAGGACGTGGTGTCGTCCAAGGCGGCCGCGCCGATCCTGGTGTCGGAAGAACTGGTGCGCCGTGGGGTGAATGTGGATCAGGTGATCGACCAGTTGATCGACCCAAGCTTTGGCCAGGCTTTGCCTCGTCCATAAGGGGAGCGTCATGCGCAGCAAAAGCGAAACCCTGCCCGTCGCACTCGCGCCAACGCTCACCGTGCAGCGCAGCGCCTGGCCGCGGCGGCTCAAGGGCCTGGCGTTGCCGGTGTTGATCCTGGTGATCCTTGAAGTGGTGGTGCGCATCGGCTGGCTGCCGTCCTACCAGATGCCGGCGCCCAGCGAGATCGCCGTGACCCTCACCGACCTCGCCGAAGGCGCGCTGTGGAAACACATCAGCGCCAGCCTGTTGCGGGTGCTGCTGGGGTTCACCATCGGCGCCGGCCTGGCCCTGGTATTTGCCGCCTGGGTCGGCTTGAGCCGCGAGGCCGAGGCGTACCTGGAACCAACCTTCGCCGGCCTGCGCTCGATCCCGAGCCTGGCCTGGGTGCCGCTGTTGCTGCTGTGGCTGGGCATTGATGAGACCTCGAAGATCGTGCTGATTGCCATCGGCGCGTTCTTCCCGGTGTACCTCAATGGCGTCGCGGCCATTCGCGACATCGACCGCAAGCTGGTGGAAGTCGGGCAGATGTATGGCTTCAGCCGCACGCGCCTGGTGCGTCGCATCCTGTTGCCTGCCGCCCTGCCCGGCCTGTTCACCGGCTTGCGCAGCGGCCTGAGCCTGGCGTGGATGTTCCTGGTGGCGGCCGAGTTGATCGCCGCGACCAAGGGCCTGGGTTACCTGCTCAGCGATGGCCGGGAAACCTCACGGCCCGACATTGTGCTGGCGGCGATCATCGTGCTGGCGCTGCTGGGCAA
>NZ_JACARS010000021.1:0-16917 GCF_013386485.1 Pseudomonas sp. P7758
GGCCGTTACCTAAATAATGGATATGCCCCCCTGGATCCTGACCACCCCCGCCGCACTCGTTCAGCGAACGGCATCGGGCTTCAACCCGCGCAACAACAACTCCAGCCCTCGCAGAGCCTCTTCCAGCCGCACACCCGAGTCTCCATCCTGGGCGATCCACAACGATGCGCTCACCAGGCTGCCATTGATCAGCCTCGCCAGCGCCTGGCTGCACGCCTGCTCGATGAGGCCCGCTTGCATCAAGTCATCGAGCAGCTGGCGCAGCGAGTCCACGCATTGCTGCTGGTCAGTTGCGCCCAGCACCGCCGGGGCATCCTGCAATACGATGCGCTGGACCTCGGGATCCTGAGCCATGCGCAAATAAACCCGGCAGCGCTCGCAAAACCCTTCCCAAGGATCAACCGCCTGTTCCGAGATACGCTGCAGGCTCGCATCCATTTCACCGTCGAGTTGCGCAACCACCGCCGCCAGCAAGCCTTTCTTGTCGCCAAAATGATGGTACAACGCACCCCGGGTCAGGCCGGCGCGAGCGGTGAAATCGTCCATCGACGTCTGGGCGTAGCCTTGTGTGGCGAAGGCCTGGCGGGCGCTGGCGATCAGGCGGGCGCGGGTGTCTTCGATCATGTCGGCACGGGCTCGGCTCATGGGTAAGGCTCACAATAGGTGATTGACATACGACGCGTATGTTACGCATGATTTGTCACATACGCACCGTATGTATTTTGCCCCGAAAACCTCGAATAGCAAGTTTCAGGGCGCTCAGGAAGAGGTTACACACCATGGCAAACCCCTACGCCGAGCTGTTCCAGGCGCCAGGTTCCAGGGCTTTTGTATTGGCGGGCATGCTGGCCCGCATGCCGATCTCCATGACCGGGATCGGCTTGATCACCATGCTGTCGCAAGTGCACGGCGGTTACGGTTTGGCCGGTGCGGTGACCGCTACCTTCGCCCTGGCCACCGCGTTTTGCGCGCCCCAGGTCTCACGGTTGGTGGACCGTTATGGCCAGGGCCGGGTGTTGCCGGTGGCCGCGTCCATCGGCGGCGGCGCGCTGCTGCTGCTGTTGCTCTGCACCCGGGTGCAGGCGCCAACGTGGACGCTGTTCGTCTTTGCCGCCCTGGCCGGCTGCATGCCCAACATGTCGGCCATGGTGCGGGCGCGCTGGACCGAGCTGTACCGCGGCCAGCCCAAACTGCAAACGGCGTTTGCCCTGGAGTCGGTGCTCGACGAGGTGGTGTTCATCATTGGCCCGCCGGTCTCGGTGGGTCTGTGCGTGCTGCTGTTCCCCGAAGCGGGGCCGTTGATTGCCGCGCTGTTTCTGGCAGTGGGCGTGACCGCCTTTGTGCTGCAACGCCAGACCGAGCCACCGGTGCATGAACATCACGCCGAGCACGGCCGTTGGCTGATTGCCTCGCCCTCGGTGTTGATCCTGATGGTGCTGTTGATGGCCATGGGCATCATCGTTGGGGTGGTGGATGTGGTCAGTGTCGCGTTCGCCCAGCATCAGGGCCAGCCCGCCGCGGCGAGCATTGTATTGTCGGTATACGCCATCGGTTCGTGTCTGGCCGGGCTGGCGTTCGGTGCGCTCAAGTTGAAAGCACCGCTGCCGCGCCAGTTCTTGTACTGCGGCGTGGCCACCGCCGTGACCACGCTGCCGTTGTTGCTGGTGACGAATATTCCGGGGTTGGCGGCCGCGATCTTCATCTCCGGCCTGTTCTTCGCCCCGACCCTGATCGTGTCCATGGCCCTGGTGGAACAAATTGTTCCGCCCAGCCGCTTGACCGAAGGCATGACCTGGCTGATCACCGGCCTGAGCATCGGCGTGGCCATTGGTGCTGCCAGCTCCGGCTGGATGATCGACCGCTTCGGCGCACCCAGCGGGTTCTGGGTGGCGCTGGCGGCGGGTGCGGTGGTGCTTGGGGCGGCGGTGCTGGGGTATCGGCGGTTGGGGTGATTACCCGGTCACCAGTGCGCCGCGATGTTGCAGGAATTCGTTCAGCGCCTGGCGCGTGAGATCGTTCAACGTGACTTTTTGCCGGGTCGCGGCAAGCGCGGCGGCCAGGTGGAGTTCATGGCCGACACGGACGTTGAACGAACCCTTGCAGGGCTTTTCCGGTGCTTGCCCAAGGGCCTGGCAGGTCTCGATGTAGTCGTCCACGGCGGTGCAAAAGGCGGCGTCCAGTTCGGCGACGGTTTTGCCCTCGTAGCTGACCAGGGCCTTGATGAAAAGCAGCTTTCCGAACAGGCAGTTGTCTTCGATGCTGGCTTCGATGGAGCCGATGTAGCCTTTGTGTTTCAGCTGGTTGTTCACTGAATCAGTTCTCCTGATTTCAATTGTTCGATGATCTGGCGCCGAATGTAGTGTTTCAGTTCGTTGCCGGGGTGAGGCTTGTGCAGGGTGATCATTGCACTGGGGTCGCCTATGTCGAACCTGACCCGGCTACCCGCCCCTTCGATTTGCGTGTATCCCAGGCGCCGCAGCAGCGTGACGAGTTCGGGCCAGGTAAAGGCCGATTGCTCATTGAGCAGTTTGGCCAGCAGCTTTTCATTTTTCGACACGGCGATTCTCGCCTGCAACTAAATTTAGTTGCAATTGATGGGTTGCGTCAATGATAGGACAGCTGCGCCCAGCCTCTCGGTGTTTGATGTAACCCTTGATGACACCGTGGTCTGCGCCCCCAATCCCCGCTAATTTTTCCCTTCCGGATTCGTTTTATAGGGACGACGTGCCTTTGTGCTTCCTGCCTATTGCCCCGGATCCCAAGAAATGAACGCTGAAGACTCCTTGAAACTTGCTCGCCGGTTTATCGGGTTGCCCCTGGAAAAACGCCAGATGTTCCTCCAGGCGCTACACAAGGAAGGAGTGGATTTTTCCCGGTTTCCGATCCCGGCAGGGGTGGAGGCCGAGGACCGGCAGGCGCTGTCCTATGCGCAGCAGCGGATGTGGTTTCTGTGGCAACTGGATCCGGCCAGTGGCGCCTATAACCTGCCCGGCGCGGTACGGCTCAAGGGCGCCTTGAGCCTGCCGGCGATCGAGCAGGCGTTCGCCAGCCTGGTGGCCCGCCATGAGACGTTGCGCACGGTGTTCCAGCGCCAGGCGGATGATCGTCTGTTGCAAGTGGCCGCGCAGTCGCCGCTGGTGGTCGAACAGTTGGACTTCAGCGCCCTGGCACCCGCCGAGCGTGAGCAGGCGGTGATGCAGGCCGCTACCCGCCAGTCGCTGTTGCCCTTCGACCTGGCCAACGGCCCGCTGCTACGGGTGCAATTGCTCAAGCTGGCCGAGCAGGAACACGTGCTGCTGCTGACCTTGCACCACATTGTGTCCGACGGCTGGTCAATGAACGTGCTGATCGACGAGTTCATTCGCTGCTACGACGCCCATGAGCGCAACGAGCCGCCGCAACTGCCGGCCTTGCCGGTCCAGTACAGCGACTACGCCCTGTGGCAGCGCCGCTGGCTGGAGGCCGGCGAGCAGGCTCGTCAGCTGGAATACTGGCAGGCACGCCTGGGAGATGAGCACCCGGTACTGGAACTGCCCATCGACCATCCACGCCCGGCGATGCCCAGCTACCAGGGCACCCGGCATGACTTTGCGATTGATCCGGCGCTGGCTGCGCAGTTGCGCAGTTGCGCGCAAAAACACAATGTGACCTTGTTCATGTTGCTGCTCGGCGCGTTCAACGTGCTGCTGCATCGCTACACCGGGCAGGGCGACATTCGGGTTGGCGTGCCGATTGCCAACCGCAACCGCAGCGAAGTCGAAGGGCTGATCGGTTTCTTCGTCAATACCCAGGTGTTGCGCACCGAACTGACCGGGCAAACCCGCGTCGACGAGTTGCTGCAAGGCATCAAGGAACACGCGCTGGGCGCCCAGGCCCATCAGGAATTGCCGTTCGAACGCCTGGTAGAAGCCTTGAAAGTCGAGCGCAGCCTGAGCCACACGCCGCTGTTCCAGGTGATGTACAACCATCAGCCGCAAGTGGCGGACATCGCCGCGGTCAACACCGCCTCCGGGCTTGAACTGTCCCTGGTGCAATGGCAAGGCCGTACCACCCAGTTTGACCTGAGCCTGGACACCTACGAGAAGTCCGGCACCCTGCACGCCGCGCTGACCTATGCCAATGACCTGTTCGACGCCGCCACCATCGAGCGCATGGCCCGGCACTGGCTCAGCCTGTTGCAGGCGATGGTCGCCGATGGCAGCCAGCGCATCGGTGAACTGCCGATGCTCGCCGCCGCAGAGCAGCACGTGCTGGTGCATGACTGGAACCAGACGGCCGAGGCGTACCCGACCGAACGTGGCATCCACCACCTGATCGAAGACCAGGTACAACGCACTCCGCACGCCGTTGCCCTGGTGTTCGGCGCGACGCAGTTGACCTACGCGCAGCTCGACGCGCGCGCCAACCAGTTGGCCCATGCCCTGCGCGAGCAGGGTGTTGGCCCGGACGTACTGGTGGGGATCTGCATCGAGCGCTCCATCGAAATGGTGGTCGGCCTGCTGGCGATTCTCAAGGCCGGCGGCGCCTACGTCCCGCTGGACCCTGAATACCCCCGCGAACGCCTGGCTTACATGATCGAAGACAGCGGCATCGGGCTGCTGCTCAGCCAGCAGAGCCTGCTGTCGACCTTGCCGGTCGACGGCATCAACGTCATCGCACTCGACCAGGCACAAGGCTGGCTCGACGATTACGGCCGCGAGCCTCTGGCCGTCAACGTGCACGCGCTGAACCTCGCCTATGTGATCTACACCTCCGGCTCCACCGGCAAGCCCAAGGGCGCAGGCAACAGCCATCGTGCGTTGGTCAACCGCCTGTGCTGGATGCAGCAGGCTTATGGCCTGGATGCCAGCGACGCAGTGTTGCAGAAAACCCCGTTCAGCTTTGACGTGTCGGTGTGGGAGTTCTTCTGGCCGTTGATGAGTGGCGCACGGCTGGTGGTCGCAGCACCCGGCGCGCATCGCGAGCCGGCTCGCCTGATCGAGACCATTGGCGAGCACGCCATCACCACGCTGCACTTTGTACCGTCGATGCTGCAGGCATTTATCCACGAGCCGGGCGTGCAGGCCTGCGCCAGCCTCAAGCGCATCGTATGCAGTGGCGAGGCGCTGGCGCTGGATGCGCAGTTGCAGGTGTTCGCCAAGCTTCCGGGCGCCGGGTTGTACAACCTCTACGGCCCGACGGAAGCGGCCATCGACGTCACCCATTGGACCTGCATCGACGAAGGTGCCGACAGCGTGCCCATCGGCCGCCCCATTGCCAATCTGGGAACCTACATCCTCGACGCGCAACTCAACCCTGTGCCGGCAGGCGTCAGCGGTGAGCTTTACCTCGGTGGCACCGGGCTGGCCCGCAGTTACCACCGCCGCGCGGCGCTCACCGCCGAGCGTTTTGTGCCGTGCCCGTTCAATGACGGTGCGCGGCTGTACCGGACCGGCGACCGGGTGCGCCAGCGCGCCGACGGTGTGATCGAATACCTCGGCCGCCTCGATCATCAGGTCAAGCTGCGCGGCCTGCGTATCGAGCTGGGTGAAATCGAGACCCGCCTGATGCAACACCCGCTGGTGCGCGAGGCCGTGGTGCTGGTGCAGGGGGGCAAACAGTTGGTTGCTTACCTGGTGCTGGAGGGAGGCGAGCCTGCCACGCCGTGGCAACCGGAGCTCAAGGCGTGGCTGTTGAACAGCCTGCCGGAATACATGGTGCCCACCCACCTGATGCCGCTGGTGAAATTGCCGGTGACCGCCAACGGCAAGCTCGACCGCAAGGCCTTGCCGTTGCCGGACGCTGCGCCGCAGCAAGCGTTCGTGGCGCCACAGGATGCATTGCAAAAAGCCCTGGCGGCGATCTGGGAGGATGTGCTCGGTCTTGAGCGCGTCGGCCTCGAAGACAACTTCTTCGAGCTGGGCGGCGATTCGATCATCTCCATCCAGGTGGTCAGCCGTGCGCGGCAGGCCGGCATCCGCGTCAGCCCGCGTGACCTGTTCCAGTACCAGACCGTGCGCAGCCTGGCACTGGTCGCCACCCTCGATAAACGCTCGGCGGTGGATCAGGGGCCGGTGAGCGGTGATGCCGTGCTCGGGCCGATCCAGCAGCATTTCTTCAGCCGCGGGATGCCGGTGCGCGAACACTGGAACCAATCGCTGCTGCTGACTCCCCGTGAGGCCTTGAATGTGCAGTGGCTCGATACAGCGCTGACGCACATCATCAATCACCACGATGCCTTGCGCCTGCGTTTTACCGAAAGCACCGAGGGCTGGCAGCAAAAACACGATGCTCCAGTGGCCAGCGCTGATCTGTGGCTACGCGATGCCGAGTCGGCGGAACACCTGAATACCTTGTGCAACGAGGCGCAGCGCAGCCTTGACCTGCAAAACGGCCCGCTGTTGCGAGCCTTGCTGGTCACGCTGGCCGATGGCAGCCAGCGCCTGGCGCTGATCGTTCACCACCTGGTGGTCGACGGTGTGTCCTGGCGCGTATTACTGGAAGATCTGCAGCAGGCTTACGAACAATTGGCGGCAGGCGGCGGCATTGAGCTGCCGCCGAAAACCAGTGCATTCCAGGGCTGGACTGCGCGGCTCGAACAGCAAGTGCAGCGCTTCGATGAACAACTGATGTACTGGAAAACCCAGCATCAGGATGCGAAGGATCTGCCGTGCGACCGACCTGATGCCAGCCTGCAAAATGCGCAGGGTGAAAAAATCGAGTGGCGACTCGACGCCGAACGGACCCGTCAGTTGCTGCAACAGGCGCCCGCCGCGTACCGCACGCAGGTCAATGACCTGCTGCTCACCGCGTTGGCCCGCACCATCAGTCGCTGGAGCGGTCAGGCAGGCACGCTGATCGAGCTTGAAGGCCATGGCCGCGAAGACCTGTTCGATGACATCGACCTGAGTCGCACCGTGGGTTGGTTCACCAGCCTGTTCGCGGTCAACCTCACCGCCAGCGATGACCTCGACGGTTCGATCAAGTCGATCAAGGAGCAACTGCGCGCGGTGCCGGACAAAGGCCTGGGCTATGGCGTGCTGCGTCATCTGGCGTCCCCGGCAGTACGCGCCGAGCTGGTGGCACTGGCGCCACCGCGGATCACCTTCAACTACCTGGGCCAGTTCGACCGTCAGTTCGACGACGCGGCCTTGTTTGTGCCGTCTGCCGAAACCAGCGGTGTGGCACAGGATCTGGCGGCGCCATTGGCCAACTGGCTGACGGTTGAAGGCCAGGTCTATGGCGGCGAACTGTCGATGAGCTGGGGCTTCAGCCGCGAGATGTTCGACAGCGCGACCGTGCAGCAACTGGTGGACCGCTATGCCAGCGAGCTGCATGCACTGATCGAACACTGCTGCACCTTGCCGGCCGCGCAAGCCACGCCATCGGACTTCCCGCTGGCGCGGGTGACCCAGGCGCAACTGGATGCGCTGCCGGTACCGGCCGGTCAGCTCGACGATCTCTATCCGCTGTCGCCCATGCAGCAAGGGTTGCTGTTCCATACCCTGTACGAACAGGCGGCGGGTGAATACATCAACCAGTTGCGCGTCGACGTGCAGGGCCTGGATCCCGAGCGTTTCCGCGCCGCTTGGCAGTCCACCGTCGATGCGCAAGACATCCTGCGCAGCGGTTTCGTCTGGCAGGGCGAGCTGGCGCAACCGCTGCAGATCGTGCACAAGCAGGTGCAACTGCCGTTCGCCACCCTGGATTGGCGGGCCCGTGACGATCAGCCGGCGGCCCTCGCGGCGCTGGCCGATGCCGAGCGAGCGCAAGGGTTTGACCTGGCCTGTGCGCCCCTGCTGCGCCTGGTACTGGTGCAGACCGGCAGTGACCAATGGCACCTGATTTACACCCATCACCACATCCTGATGGACGGCTGGAGCAACTCGCAGTTGCTCGGCGAAGTATTGCAGCGCTATAGCGGCCGCACACCGGCGAATGCCGGCGGCCGTTATCGCGACTACATCGCCTGGCTGCAACGTCAGGACGCCCAGTTGAGCCAGGACTTCTGGAGCGAACAACTGGCCGCGCTGCAAGCGCCGACCCGGCTGGCCCGCGCGGCCACCGCAGGCGCGCGCCAGAGCGGTCACGGCGACCATTACCTGACGCTGGACGAGCAACGCACCCGGGCGCTGGAAGCGTTTGCCCGCCAGCAGAAAATCACCGTCAACACCCTCGTGCAAGCCGCGTGGCTGCTGTTGCTGCAACGCTATACCGGACACGAAGCAGTCGCGTTCGGTGCGACCGTGGCCGGTCGTCCGGCGGACTTGCCGGGCATCGAGCAACAGGTCGGCCTGTTCATCAACACCCTCCCGGTGATCGGCGCACCGCGTCCCGATCAAAGCGTCGGCCAATGGTTGCAAACGGTGCAGGCGCAGAATCTCAGCCTGCGTGACTTCGAACACACGCCGCTGGCGGACATCCAACGTTGGGCCGGGCAGGGCGGTGAAGCGCTGTTCGACAATATCCTGGTGTTCGAAAACTATCCGGTAGCCCAGGCGCTGAGCCAGGCTGGGCAGGGGCTGGTGTTCGGCGATGTGGGTAACCTGGAGCAGACGCACTACGCGCTGAGCGTGGCGGTGACCCTCGGCCGGCAGCTGGCGTTGCATTACAGCTTCGACCGCGGCCAATTCGCGAGCGAGGTGGTCGAAGGCATCAGTGCGCATTTGCTGCAACTGCTTGAGCAGTTTGCCGAGTCGGCAGAACGCAACCTGGGTGAAATCGCCCTGGCAAGCCGCGACGAACAGGCCCGCCAGCAAGCGCAGAACCATCCACAGCCGTACCCGGTGGACATCGGCGTGCATCAGCGCATTGCCACCCTGGCAGCCGAGCGCCCGCAACGCACAGCGGTGATTTTCAACGATCGGCAGTTCAGCTACGGTGAAATCGACCAGCGCGCCAACCAACTGGCCCACGCGCTGATCGCCCGCGGCGTTGGCGCTGAAACCCGTGTGGGTGTGGCGTTGCCGCGCAGCGAGTCGGTAATTGTGGCGTTGCTGGCGGTGCTCAAGGCCGGCGGCGCTTATGTGCCGCTGGACACCCGCTACCCGCGCGAGCGCCTGGCCTACCTGATCGAGGATTCGGGGCTGGCGCTGCTGATCAGCGATTCGTCGGTGTCGGCGCAGCTGCCGGTTGCCGAATCGGTACCCTTGCTGGAGCTGGACCGTCTTGATCTGCGTGAGCAGTCGATCAAGGCACCCTCGGTGCAGCTCGACCCGCACAACCTTGCGTATGTGATCTACACCTCCGGCTCCACTGGCAATCCGAAAGGCGTCAGCGTTGCCCACGGTCCATTGGCCATGCATTGCCAGGCCATCGGCCAGCGCTATGAAATGCGCGACAGCGACTGTGAGTTCCACTTCATGTCGTTCGCCTTCGACGGTGCCCACGAACGCTGGCTGACCAGCCTGACTCACGGGGCTTCGCTGCTGATTCGCGACGACACGCTGTGGACGCCGGAGCAGACCTACAACGCCATGATCGAACACGGCGTGACCGTGGTCGCGTTCCCGCCGGTGTACCTGCAACAACTGGCCGAACATGCCGAGCGCGTCGGCAATCCACCGAAGGTGCGCATCTATTGCTTTGGCGGTGACGCGGTGCCGAACGCCAGTTTCGAGCGGGTCAAGCGTGCGCTCGATCCGGACTACATCATCAACGGCTACGGCCCGACCGAAACCGTGGTCACCCCGTTGATCTGGAAGGCCGGTCGCGAGGTGCCGTGCGGTGCTGCCTACGCGCCGATCGGCAGCCGCATCGGTGACCGCAGCGCCTATGTGCTCGACACCGACCTGAACCTGTTGCCCCAAGGCATGGCCGGTGAGCTGTATCTGGGGGGCACCGGCCTGGCCCGTGGGTACCTCAACCGACCGGGGCTGACCGCCGAGCGTTTTGTCGCTGACCCGTTCAGCGCCGCTGGCGGCCTGCTTTACCGCACAGGCGACCTGGTGCGCCAGCGCGCCGACGGCACGTTCGACTATCTGGATCGTATCGACAATCAGGTGAAGATCCGCGGCTTCCGCATCGAGCTGGGTGAGGTCGAAGCGGCGCTGCAAGCCCTTCAGGGTGTGCGCGAAGCGGTGGTCGTGGCCCAGGAAGGCAGCGCCGGTAGCGGCAAGCGCCTGGTGGCTTACGTGGTCGGCGATTCAACCCGTGCCGGTTTCAGCGAAGACCTGCGTGCGCAGCTCCAGGCTTCATTGCCGGCGCACATGGTGCCGGCGTATGTCTTGTCTCTGGAACGCATGCCGCTGACACCGAACGGCAAGCTGGATCGCAAGAACCTGCCCAAACCGGATGTCAGTCAACTGCAACAAGCCTACGTCACTCCGCGCAACGCGCTGGAGCAGCAACTGGCGACGATCTGGCAAGACGTGCTCAAGCTTGGGCAGGTGGGTATCAGCGACAACTTCTTCGAACTGGGTGGCGATTCGATCATTTCGATCCAGGTGGTCAGCCGTGCGCGGCAGGCGGGGATTCGCTTCAGCCCCAAAGACCTGTTCCAGCACCAGAGCATCCAGGCGCTGGCCGTGGTCGCACAGACCGGTGAGACGCTGCCGTCGATCGATCAGCGACCGGCAACCGGCGCCACGGTGCTGTTACCGATTCATCAGCAATTCTTCGCTCAGGAAATTCCCGATCGTCACCACTGGAACCAGTCGGTGATGCTCAAGCCGGCGCAGGCACTGGATGCACACGCACTGGAGCAGGCGCTGGAGGCTTTGGTGGCGCATCACGACAGCTTGCGCCTGGATTTCTTCAAACGGGCTGACGGCTGGTCGGCACACTACCGTGACGTCGCGGCGCACACGGATCAAACGCTTCTGTGGCCAGTGGAGGTCGCGGACCTCGCAGCCCTTGAGGCACTGGGTGACGAGGCCCAGCGCAGCCTGCAATTGAACGGTGGCTCGCTGATACGCGCGGTGCTGGCGAACCTGGCGGACGGCACTCAACGGCTGTTGCTGATTATCCATCACCTGGTGGTCGATGGCGTGTCGTGGCGGATTCTGTTCGAGGATCTGCAGAACGCTTACCGGCAAATCCTTTCAGGCGCAGGTGTGCAGTTGCCGGCCAGGACCAGTGCGGTCAAGGCCTGGGCGGCGGCATTGCAGGGCTACGCCACAACCCCTGCGCTGCAGGCCGAGCTGAGTTTCTGGCAACAACAGTTGCAGGGCGCTTCGCCAGCCTTGCCGTATGACCGTCCGAACGGCGGGCAGCAACATGATCAGGCCCTGACCTTTCGTAGCAAGCTGGACCGGGCCCTGACCCGCCAGCTGTTGCAGGATGCGCCGGCGGCCTATCGCACCCAGGTCAACGACGTATTGCTGACCGCGCTGGCGCGGGTGATAACGCGCTGGACCGGTGACGACAATGCGTTGGTGTTGCTTGAGGGGCACGGTCGCGAAGACGTGTTCGAGCACATCGACCTGACCCGTACCGTGGGCTGGTTCACCAGCGTGTTCCCGGCGCGGCTGTCGCCGGTTGCGGATCTCGCTGGGTCGCTCAAGCAGATCAAGGAGCAGCTGCGGGCAATTCCGCATAGGGGCATCGGCTTCGGCGCACTGGCGTACCTGGGCGATGAACAGACACGGGAGTCTTTGCAAGCCTTGCCGCTACCGTGCCTGACCTTCAACTATCTCGGTCAGTTCGACGCCAGCTTCGATACCGCCGACGACGCCCTGTTTGTGCCGACCGGCGAATCCGGCGGTGCAGAAGTCAACCTGCAGGGGCCGCTCGGCAACCCGCTGGCGCTCAACAGCAAAGTCTTCGGTGGTGAACTGGACCTGACCTGGACCTACAGCGGCGCGATGTTCGATGCCGCGACCATCCAGCGCCTGGCCGACGACTATGTGCAAGAACTGGCGGCGCTGATCGGCCATTGCTGCGACAACTCCAACCGGGGAGTGACGCCGTCGGATTTCCCGTTGGCGCAACTGTCTCAGGCCCAACTCGATGCGCTGGTGCTCGAACCTCAAGGCATCGACGACATCTACCCGTTGTCACCGATGCAGCAGGGCATGCTGTTCCACACCTTGCTCGAACAGGGGAATGGCGATTACATCAACCAGATGCGCCTGGATATCGATGGCGTCGATCCGCAACGCTTCCGCGCGGCCTGGCAAGCCGTGGTGGATGCCCATGACATCCTGCGTACCGGGTTCATCTGGCAAGGCAATCTTGAACAACCGATGCAGGTGGTACAGCGTCAAGTGCAGGTGCCGTTCCGTGTGCTCGACTGGAGCGGTCACGCCGATCGGGATGCGGCACTGCAAACCCTTGCCGATGAAGAGCGCGCCCAAGGCCTGGACCTGAACTGCGCGCCCTTGATGCGCCTGGTACTGGTACGCACGGCAACTGATCGTCATCACCTGATCTACACCAACCATCACATCCTGATGGATGGCTGGAGCAGCGCGCAGTTGCTCGGCGAAGTGTTACAGCACTACAGCGCAGAAACCGTGGCACGACCCGTTGGCCGGTATCGTGATTACATCGCGTGGCTGAAGCGGCAGGACGCATCGCTCGGCGAAGCGTTCTGGAAGGAGCAGTTGCACGCCCTGGATGAACCGATTCGCCTGGCGCAGATGTTTGCCCGTCCGGCACAGGGCATCGCCACCCACCTTTACGCTCACCACCACCTGCACCTCGATGAGCAGCAAACGCGCCGTCTGGGCGACTTTGCCCGAGAGGCGAAAGTCACCGTCAACACTGTGGTCCAGGCTGCGTGGCTGTTGCTGTTACAGCGCTACAGCGCAAAGTCCTGCGTCGCCTTCGGCGCAACCGTGTCGGGGCGCCCGGCGGACCTGGCAGGCGTCGAGCAACAGATTGGCCTGTTCATCAACACCTTGCCGGTCATTGCCAGCCCGCGCTCCGAGCAGAGCCTGGGGGATTGGCTGCACAGCGTCCAGGCGCAGAACCTGGCGTTGCGGGACTTCGAGCACACCGCGTTGTTCGATATCCAGCGCTGGGCGGGGCGGGGTGGTGAAGCGCTGTTCGACAACATCCTGGTGTTTGAGAACTATCCGATTTCAGAAGCCCTGGAGAAAGGTTCGCCTCAGGGCCTGCGCTTTGGTGCCGTGGGCAATCTGGAGCAAACCAACTACCCGCTGACCCTGCTGGTGGGCCTGGGCGCCGAGCTGACCGTGCAGTTCAGCTATCAATGTGCGAGCTTCACACCTGTGTCGGTGGAGCAGATCGGCGTGCACCTCAAGCGTCTTCTGCTGCAAATGAGCAGCGATGCCGCACGCCCACTGGGTGACCTCATGCTGTTGGACCCGAGTGAAACCCGCGAGCAATTGCAGGACTGGAACGCCACCGCAAGCGTCTACCCGGGCGAGCACTGCATTCATCGTCTGTTTGAGGCGCGGGCACGGCAGACGCCGGATGCCACGGCGCTGCTGTTTGCTGATCAGGCGCTGACCTACGCTCAACTCAATACCCAGGCCAATCGCCTGGCGCATCGTTTGATTGAACTCGGTGTCGGCGCTGACCAACCGGTGGGTATCGCCCTTGAGCGTGGGGTGGACATGATCGTCGGGCTGCTGGCGATCCTCAAGGCCGGTGGCGCCTACGTGCCGCTCGATCCGCACTATCCGGTGGATCGCCTGGCCCACATGATTGAAGACAGTGGGTTGCAGTTGCTTCTGACCCAGGCATCGTTGCTGCGCCAGTTGCCGATTCCGGCAGGGGTGCACACCGTCTTGCCGAGTGCAATGGATGAATCGGTCAGCCCTGAACAGGCGGCCAATCCGCAGGTGTCGGTGGACGGCGATAACCTGTGCTACGCCATTTATACCTCGGGCTCTACCGGCAAACCCAAGGGTGTGATGGTACGCCATGGTGCCCTGGTGAATTTCGTTGCCAGCATGGCCCGCGAACCAGGCATCGAGGCAAGTGACCGCCTGCTGTCGCTGACCACCTTCTCGTTCGATATTTTCGGCCTGGAACTGTACGGCGCGCTGTTCAGCGGTGCGGCCGTGGTGCTGGTGGACAAACAGAGCGCCCACGACCCTGAAGCATTGCTGGGGATTATCGAACAGCAGCAGGTCAGTATCGTGCAGGCCACGCCATCGACGTGGCGCATGTTGCTTGAGCATCCCATGGCCGAGCGTCTTGCCGGACGCACATGCCTGTGTGGCGGCGAGGCATTGGCCGAGGACCTGGCCGAGCGTTTGCTGGCGGTCGCAGGCCCGGTCTGGAACCTCTATGGGCCCACGGAAACCACGATCTGGTCGGCGGCTTATCCACTGACCACAGACAAGCGCTTGCCTTACCTCGGCCGGCCGATTGCCAACACCTCGCTGTACATCGTCGGCGAGCACTTCGCGCCGAACCCTGTCGGGTTGATCGGTGAATTGCTGATTGGCGGTGGTGGCCTGGCGCGCGGGTACCACGAGCGGCCGGCGCTCACCGCCGAACGCTTCCTCCCGGATCCATTTGGTAATGGCACACGGCTGTACCGCACCGGTGACCTTGCGCGACATCGCGTCGACGGTGTGATCGAGTACATCGGCCGGGCAGACCACCAGGTGAAAATTCGTGGCTTTCGCATCGAGTTGGGAGAGATCGAAGCGTGCCTGTTGGCGCAGGACGCGATCCGCGAGGCGGTGGTGGTGCCTCAGCAAGGGCCGGGTGGCACGCAGTTGGTGGCCTACCTGATTGCGGCCGGTGGTACTGAGGCGGCCGAGGCGCAGTCGTTGGTGGCGCTGCGCGACGAGCTGAAGGCGCGGCTCGCCTGCGACCTGCCGGACTACATGATTCCGGCGCACTGGATGCTGCTTGAGCGCTTCCCGCTGACGCCCAACGGCAAGCTGGACCGCAAAGCCTTGCCGCTGCCCGACGCCAATCAGTTGCTGCGGGCCTATGTGGCGCCGCAAGGGGCGCTTGAGCAGAGCGTCGCACTGATCTGGCAAGAGGTGCTCAAGCTTGCGCGGGTAGGGCGCGACGACAACTTCTTTGAATTGGGCGGGCATTCCTTGCTGGCGACCCAAGCGACAGCCCGCCTGCAAATGGAGCAAGGCGCAGCCGTGCCCCTGGACCTTTTATTTCGAACCCCATCGCTGTCGGAGTACGCCGCGCAACTGGCGGTGCACCTGACACCTCACTCCAGCGAAGACTTGAGTGAGATGCATGATTTCCTGGCAGACCTGGAGACCCTTTGAAAATGACTCAGCTCGATAACCTGTCTCTGGTTCAGCGATTCATCCGTTTGCCGCTCGCCCAACGGCAAGCGTTCCTGCAAAAGCTGCACAGCAAAAACATGAGTTTTGCCGCGTTGCCGATTCCGGCGATGCGTGACGAGTTCGAGCATATCGGCCTGTCCTACGCCCAGGAGCGCCAGTGGTTCCTCTGGCAATTGGACCCTCACAGCGCGGCCTACCATGTGCCGACGGCGCTGCGGTTGCGCGGTGCACTGGACGTGCAGGCGTTGCAGCGCAGCTTCGATGCATTGCTGGAGCGCCATGAGGTGCTGCGTACGGTGTTTGTCGACGGGCCGGAAGGGCCGTTGCAGGTTGCGCACGCGTGCCTGAGCCTGCCGGTCACGACGGTGGTGCTGGAAGCGGTGCCGGACGCCGCAGCGCTCAAGGCGTTGATTGACACTGAAATCACTGCGCTGTTCGACTTGCAGCAGGGCCCGTTGTTGCGGGTCAAGCTGTTGCAACTGGCACCGGACGACCACGTGCTGGTGCTCACCCAGCACCACATCATTTGTGACGGCGCATCGGCGCAGATCATGGTTCACGACCTGGTCAAACTCTATGCTGCCCACAGCACTGGCCAGGCGCCGGACCTGCAGGCGCTGCCGATTCAATACGCCGACTATGCGATCTGGCAGCGCAAATGGATGGAAGCCGGCGAGCTTGCGCGGCAATTGGGCTACTGGACCGAACGCCTGGGTGATGGTGGTGAAGTGCTGCCTTTGCCTGCTGACCGCGCCCGTCCGGCGGTGCAGAGTTACCGCGGTGCGCGGCTGGACCTCGCCATCGATGCCGGGCTGACCGAACGCCTCAAGCGCGTGGCCCAGCGCGAAGGCTGCACCTTGTTCATGCTGTTGCTCGCCTCATTCCAGGTATTGCTGCACCGTTACAGCGGCCAGTCGGACATCCGCGTGGGCGTGCCGGTGGCCAACCGCAACCGTCTTGAAACCGAAGGCCTGATTGGTTTCTTCGTCAATACCCAGGTGCTGGATGCGCGGATTCAGGGGGCAATGCCTTTCGATCAATTGCTGGCGCAGGTCAAGCAGGCTTCGTTGGGCGCCCAGGCTCACCAGGATTTGCCGTTCGAGCAATTGGTGCAAGCCCTCGCACCGGACCGACACATGAGTCACAGTCCGTTGTTCCAGGTGATGTTCAATCACCAGAGCGGCGATGCCGCCCAAGCGTTGCAACTGCCAGGCTTGCATGTCGAGAGCCTGGATTGGAGCTCGCACACGGCGCAATTCGATCTGACCCTTGGCACGCACGAGACCCAGGGCGCATTGGCCGCCACATTCACCTATGCCACTGATTTATTCGACACTGGCACCATCGAACGCCTGGCCGCTCACTGGCTGAACTTGCTGCAAGGCATCGTCGCCGATCCGCAACGGCGCATCGGGGAATTGCCGCTGCTGGACGCGACCGAGCAACAGCACAACATCGCCCAGTGGAACCCCGGCCCGCGCAGCTTCCCAAGCGACACCTGCGCCCATCAACTGATCGCCGAGCAGGCCCGTCAACGGCCTGACGCCGTGGCCCTGCGTTGCAACGGCCAGACGCTGACCTACGCTGAACTGAATGCTCAGGCCAACCGCCGTGCGCATCAGTTGATCGCTCACGGCGTGGGGCCGGACGTGCTGGTGGGCCTGGCCGCGGAGCGGGGTATCGAGATGATCGTCGGCCTGCTGGCGATCCTCAAGGCCGGCGGCGCCTATGTGCCGCTCGATCCAACCTACCCGCAGGA
>NZ_JACARS010000206.1:0-429 GCF_013386485.1 Pseudomonas sp. P7758
GGTTTTCCTTGACCATGGCCGCCAGGCCCGGCTCGAAAATGCTCACATGGCCCTGTTGCAGCAACTTGACCTTTTTCTCGTCAACGTCCATGCAGATGACATCGTGGCCGACTTCGGCCAACACGGTGGCCTGTACGAGACCGACGTAACCGCTACCAAATACACTGATTTTCATGGGGCATTCCTGGGACTTGTGGTGCTAGCACGACGAGAGTTGATAGTCAGGACTCCGAGAATGACCAAGGCCACTCCCGCAGTTTTTGAAAGCGAAAAATGTTCGTTGAACACCGGCAGGCTGGCGGCCAGCAGGTAGACCAATGCGTAGCTGATGCTGAGCAGCGAGTAGGCACGGCCCAGCGGCAGGTCTTTCAGTGCGCCAAGCCAGCAGAGCATCGACAGGGCATAGGCGATGATCGCCAGGATCACCAC
>NZ_JACARS010000207.1:0-3301 GCF_013386485.1 Pseudomonas sp. P7758
GAGCGGAACCCATATCAGCCATCACCCAAATAACGGATATGCCCCCCAATCAGCGAGCCTTCACAGCCTCAACCCAATCCGGATCCAGCCGCGTCTGGTCAGGCTCAATCCCCAACCCCCGCATCCTCTCCAGGTGCTCATCAACCTCGCGCACCAACTGCGCCTGAGAACTCGAATTGGCGTCCAGTTCGTGCATCTGCATCAACCCAAGGTGATAAAATCGCAGCAACTTGATCGCCACCGGATCATTCGCCTTCACCCCGTCAGTCACCTTGTGCATCACATTAGTCACACTCATCAGGCTGCGCTTGAGCTGCCACCCATACACCGCCGGCGCGAACCAGGCCTGGTTCCAGAACGGCCCCCGCACCAGCCCTACGGTAATCAACACCCCGGCAAACACCCCGCCCACATTAAAGCGAAAATTATCCCCCCCAGGCTCACCAAACAGCATCACCGCCAGGCTGGAAAGCACCATCGCCAACACCACAAACAACCCCGCGACTATCAACGTACTGCGTCGCGTCTGCTGGCGAAAAACAATCGGGTCGCACGGTTTGAGCTCAAACATCCAGGGTCAGTCTCCATGGCACAAGTAGGGTTATAACGCCGGCCAGCATCTTCTCATGCTTCACCCGTCGGAGTGACGGTAATCAGGTTGAACGATGGATCAGCGCAATTTCTCTAACCCCTGTAGGCAACCGACCCCCAAGTGAGGTGAACCATGACCCGGTACCAGCAACAGTCGCCCGGCACACCCAACCCCGACCGCACGCCCGGCGAAGAGGAGCGTGACAACGACGCCCTGCGCCCCAACGACCCGGCCGAACGGCAAGACGAAGAAGAGCAGGTCGAGGAAGACCTGGAAAACCTGCACGACAAGGCCCGCCCGCTGTAGACCCGGCGCGCCAAGGAGGTAGTTATGACTAATCGTACAAGCGGTCCGCATTCATCCGAGCATTCCAGCGGCAAGGACGAATTGGGTTTCGACCCCGATTCCCCGGACGTCGCAGACCCACAGGTCGACCCGGTAGGTCCCGCCATTGCCCCGTTGGACAAGCCAGAAAAAACCGGCAAGAAGCCGGCCTATGATCCCCTCGGTGATCTGAAAAAGTGAAACAAGCCCCGCCGTCGTGCGGGGCTTTTTATTCCTCAACCAAGCCGTTTCGGGGCTGTCCATGTCACCTCGGTGATGCCGAACTTCTCCGCCCAGGGACGAGTGGTCTTTTTCACCCGCTCGTGGCCCGGCCGGCCTATCCGCCCCACGTGGGCAATGTCGGCGTCAACGGCCGCCCAATGCCACGCTTCGGCGTTGTTCATGACCTCGGCACGCACCACAAAGGTTTTTGGTTCGCCGTGTAGCAAGTAGTGGATGGTGTAGATCATTGCGGTACTCATGATGCCTCCCTGTCTTGTAGTGAATGGATATAAATCAGTTCAGAAAGGTTCAGAAAGTTTGTGCATCTGAGGGCTTGCATTTGATTCACCCCACAATTGGCAAATAACCGCCGTCAGGGTATTAGTGGTGCTTTCGCCACCGACTCCAGGATTGCGTCATGCCAGAGCTGACCCACAGCCGCCTCTACCTGCAACGTCTGGGCTACGACACGCCGCCTCCGCCCACCCTGCAAACCCTGCAGGATCTGCAGTTGCGCCATGTCAGCACCTTCGCGTTTGAAAGCCTGTCGACCCTGCTGCACGCACCGGTGCCGATCGATTTGCCGAGCGTCGAACAAAAAGTCCTGTTCGACGGCCGTGGTGGTTATTGCTACGAGCTGAACCAGCTGTTCCTGGCCTTGTTGCAGGAGTTGGGCTTCGAGGCGCGGGGCATTTCCGGCCGTGTGGTGATGGGGGGGCCACCCGATGCACTGACGGCGCGCACCCATCGGCTGAGCCTGGTGACCCTGGACGGCGTGCGTTACATCAGTGATGTCGGCTTTGGTGGCATGGTGCCCACCAGTCCCTTGCAACTGGACACCGATGCCACCCAGGCCACCGCCCATGAACCCTATCGCCTGAGCCTGGAGGAGGGCAGCTACACCTTGTGGGCGCAGGTCGCCGGTGAGTGGCGCGGCTTGTATGTGTTCGACCTGCAGGTGCAGTCACACTTCGACTACGAGATCGGTAACTGGTACGTCTCCACCCACCCGGATTCGCCGTTCCTCGGCCAGCTGAAAGTCGCACTGATTGGCCCGGGATTTCGCCGCACGCTGAACAACGGCCAGTACGCGATTCACTACCTGGACCGGGCCAGCGAAAAGCGTGCAATCGAGGACGTCGAAGAGTTGCTGAACCTGTTGCAGGCCAGCTTTGGCATTCGCCTGCCGGAGCATCCGCAGTTGCGGTCAATTCTCGGTCGTTTGCTGGCTCCCGTCCAAGACGCTTGATATAGAGCCTTCGCTGAACCGTTTTACCTCGAAAAAGGTGCAAATTAATTCGAACCTTTCGCCAAAACGAGGGTTCGAAGCGTTTCCTGAATAATTTGCCACCTGCAATGGAGACGTAAAACGATGTCCAAACTATTCGGAAAGATCCTCAAGAATTCCTCGGTCCTGGCCTTGATCGCGGCACCTGGTGTGGTGTTCGCCGCAGCGCCGACCGACCCGATTTCCACCTTCGGGATCCTCGGCAGCTACAACGACTTCAAACTCGAAGGCGGTAGCCAAAGCGACAAGGACCACATGCCTGAAGCCGGCCTGTTCTATAACTTCGGCAACAAGCTGACGGCTGAATCCGGCTTTATCTACCAGGCCGGTATCGAAGCCAAGTACGGCGAGAAGAGCGACAACAAACTCAAGGAAGGCCAGGCCGACCTCGACCTCGGCTGGCGTGCCGCGCTGGATGCGCGCAACTTCGTCGACGTGCTGGTGGGTGGCGGCTACAGCTGGACCCGCTACGAGCCGGACTCGGGCGACTACGACATGAAACTCACCAACAAATCGCCGTTCGCCAAAGCGGCCCTGGGCTACAACCACCAGTTCGACGACATGACCATGCGTGTTGAACTGGGCGCCCGCCATACCATCGACGGCCGCGCCAAGCTCAAGGTCGACGGCATCGGCAGCGACACCGTGGACCTCAAGGACCGCACCAACCCGTACGCCGAAGTCAGCCTGCTGATGAACCAGAAAGGCGATCTGCCAGTGATGGCGGGCCTGTACTACACCCGCACCGAGTACAAGCTCGATGACGATTCGTACGTGGCCGACAACACCAAGCTCAAGCGTGACGAGTATGGGTTCAAGGTCGGTATAGCCTTCTAAGCCCACCTCGATTCTAACGGTGGGAGCGGGCTTGCTCG
>NZ_JACARS010000208.1:0-473 GCF_013386485.1 Pseudomonas sp. P7758
AGGCTACCACGTCGTTCATCGCCGCTGACTGCCAAGGCATCCACCGTATGCGCTTCTTCACTTGACCATATAACCCCAAGCAATCTGGTGATACTGTGAAGACGACATTCGCCGAAAATTCGCAATGACTTACAAATTGTACCTTAGCCTGATCCGTTACCAGTGAAAGTAACGTTCAGTCTATCTTTCTATCACATACCCAAATTTTTAAAGAACGATCTAATCAAAGACTAGAAATCAACATTCACCATCATATCGATGGAATGCTCATTTCTAAGCTTTCAAGACAGAAGCAGTAGTGGTGGAGCCAAACGGGATCGAACCGTTGACCTCCTGCGTGCAAGGCAGGCGCTCTCCCAGCTGAGCTATGGCCCCGTATTTCTACAGGCGTTTCCCACACAAAATTGGTGGGTCTGGGCAGATTCGAACTGCCGACCTCACCCTTATCAGGGGTGCGCTCTAACCAACTGAGC
>NZ_JACARS010000209.1:0-9112 GCF_013386485.1 Pseudomonas sp. P7758
GTCAGTCACCGGATATCTTGACTGACACACCGCCTTCGCGAGCAAGCCCGCTCCCACATTTTTGTCCGTATTCCAATCATCAGCCCCTACAATGCCTCCTATCATCCAAGGGGGCTTCATGGACATCGAACTGGCACGCACCTTCCTCGAAATCACCCGCTGCGGCAGCCTCGCAGCGGCGGCCGAGAAACTGCACGTCACCCAGACGGCAATCACCGCCCGGGTCAAAAACCTCGAAAGCCAGCTCAACAGTACCCTGTTCGTGCGCAACCGCGCCGGTGCCCGCCTGACCCCGGACGGCGAGGCGTTCGTGGTCTACGCCAACCAGCTTGTCCAGACCTGGGAAGCCGCACGCCGCGACCTGCCATTACCCGACGGCTACCGCAACGTGCTGCACATCGGCGGCGAAGTCAGCCTGTGCAACCCGCTGATGCTCGGCTGGGCCCAGGCCTTGCGTGAACACATCCCCGGTCATGCCTTGCGCACCGAGATTCGCGAAGGCGAGTACTTGTTGCGCCAGCTGGAACTGGGGGTGCTGGACGCCGCGCTGGTGTTCCAGCCGCAATACTGGCCGGGGTTGCAGGTGGAGCAGGTGCTGGAAGAAAAACTGATCCTGGTGCAACTGGCCGCCCGGCCCGAGCCCTACGTGTATATCGACTGGGGCCAGGGCTTTCGCCAGCAGCACGACGCCGCACTGCCGGACAAGGCCCGCGCAGCCCTGAGTTTCAATCTGGGGCCACTGGCGTTGCAGTACATCCTGGAAAACGGCGGTGCCGGGTATTTCCGCACGCGGGTCGTACAGAGCTACCTCGACAGCGGTGTGATGGAACGGGTGCCCAAGGCGCCGGAGTTCAGCTTCCCGACGTACCTGGTGTATTCCCGCGAGCGCGACTCGGCGGTTTTGCAGCAGGCGCTGGGGTTGCTGCGGGCGGTGGTGGAGGCCGAAAAGGATTGGTCGCAGCGCTGGGATCCGGTGATTTGAAGCCGTGCCCATGGTAGCCTCAGGTTGTTTTCTCCTGGTTCCCCCCTGCCGATGAACAAGAAAAAGTCCGTCACCATCAGCGACATCGCCAAACGGGTCAACATGACCACCATCACGGTGTCCCGGGCGCTGAGCAAACCCGACCTGGTCAAGCCCGCCACCCTGGCGCGGATTCTCGAAGTGGCGCGGGAGCTGGACTATGTGCCCAACGCCTTTGCCCGCGGGCTCAAGCGCAGCGAGAGCCTGATCATCGGCGTGATCACCGCTTCGGTCGACAACCCCTTCTACAGCGAGATGATCAAGGCGATTTCCCGCGAGGCGAAAAAGCACGGCTACACCATCATGCTGGTGGATACCGACGAACTGGAAGAACTGGAAAGCAAGGCAGTCGACACGCTGCTGGGCTACCGCGTGGCGGGGATCATCCTGTCGCCGGTCTCCGACGAGCCCAGCTACCAGCCGGACTATCTGGAGCGCCTGGGTAACGGCAAGACGCCGGTGGTGCTGCTCGATCGCACGATCCACGACAGCCCCTTCAGCCGCGTGGTGCTGGACAACTATCACAGCGGCATCGAGGCGGCGCAGTACCTGGTGCGGCAAACCCCGAATCTCAAGCGCCTGCTGGTGCTGACCGGGCCGGAGCATTCGCGCATCACCATGGAACGCCTCAAGGGCCTCAAAGAAGTCCTGGCCGAGCACCCGCAGGTGCAGGTCGAAGTGTGTGCCGGTGACTACACGCTGATGCCCTCCTACCTGCACACCCTCGACTACCTGGCCGAACACTCGGCGCCGGACGCGATCATGGGCTTCAACCAGTTGATCACCCTGGGCGCACTGCGTGCGCTGCGCATGCACAACATCCCCCATGACAGCCTGACCATCTGCGGCATCGACCGCCTGCCCTTTGCCGATATCTTCGGCGTGCCGATCGCCTGCGTGGCCCACGACGCGTCACTGGCCGGCAGCAGCGCGGTGCGGCTGCTGCTGGATCGTCTCGAAGACCCGCACAAACCGCGGGACAAGGTGGTGATCGCCGGCAAGCTGGAGAACGGCTAGCGGCTGGTGTAGCCGCCGTCGATCGGCAGGCTGACGCCGCTGATCATGCTGGCGGCATCGCTCAGCAGGAACAACACCGGCAGGGCCACTTCCGCCGTTTCGGCAAATCGCCCCAGGGGAATCGCCGCCAATGCCGGGTCGCGTTTGGCGGGCGCCGACCAGGCCACCTGTGCCATGGGCGTGAGGGTGACGGTGGGGTTGACGCTGTTGACGCGAATCCCGAAGCGGCCCCATTCGGCGCATTGCACGCGGGTGATGGCGTCCAGTGCGGCCTTGGAGGCGCAGTAGCCGAGGTGATCGTCCAGGGCTACCAGCGAGGCTTGGCTTGAGACGTTGACGATGCTGCCGGGAATCTTCGCTTCAATCATCGCCGCAGCGATACGGCTGGCGACCTGGGCCGCGGCGCGGGCGTTGACGTTCATCACCTGGTCGAAGGCTTCGGCGCTGATGGCCGCGGCGGGTTCCAGGCGGGAAATGCCGGCGCAGTTGACCAGTCCATGCATCGACGGCAGGTCTTGCAGGGCCAGGTCCAGGGCGGCGCTGTTGGCGATGTCCAGGCACAGGGTTTCGCAACCGAGTTGGGCCAGGGCCTGAGCGTCGCGGCCCAGGGCGAAAACCTGGGCGCCGCTGGCGATCAGTTGGAGGGCAATTTCCCGGCCGATGCCGCTGCTGGCGCCGGTGACGAGGATGCGCTGCTTGGTAAAGTCAAAAATAGCGTTCATGGTTCACGATCTCTAAAACGATGGAGATCCCATGTGGGAGCGGGCTTGCTCGCCAATGCGGTGGGTCAGGCAATAAATCCGGCACTGATACACCGTATTCGCGAGCAAGCCCGCTCCCACATTTGGATCAGTGTTCGCTTAATTCAATTGCAAGCTGTGCATCACCGGTTTCAACGCCGGGTACAATTTCAAATACTCGGCAAACGCCCGGTCATACACCCCGACATTCCCCGCCTCCGGCTCCGCCCGCAGCTCCAACTGCACCCAACCTTTCTCCATCTGCCGGTCATCCACCAACCCCACCGCATGGGCCGCCAACAACGCCGCGCCCAAGGCCGCCTCCACCTCTTGCACAATGGTGTAGACCGGGAAGTGGGTGATGTCCGCAATAATCTGCATCCACAAATCCGAATGGCTCGCCCCACCCACCACAATCAGCCGTGGATCAAGGGAATGCGCCCCACGGGTGCCCGCTTCGATATTGTGCCGCAGGGCAAAACTCACCCCTTCGAGCACCGCGCGGTACAGGTGGATCCGGCTGTGATACAGGTTCAGCCCGACAAAGCTGCCGCTGGCCCGGTCATCCCACACCGGGCTGCGTTCGCCCATGAGATACGGCAGGAACAACAGCCCTTCGCTGCCCGCCGGGATCTTCGCGGCGCTCTGCTCCAGCAGCCACAAACTGTCCTGGCCAGTCTCTTTCGCCTGCTGCTCCTCAGCCTGGCAGAACTGTTCGCGAAACCAGCTCACCGACGCCCCGGCGGTGATCGCACCACCGAAGATGTACAGGTCCTGATGGCCGTTATAGACGTGGGGCATGCTCACCAGGCCATGGCGCGCATCCACCTGCTGATTGAGATAACCCCAGCACATGCTGGTGCCGATCATCGCCACGTGATTGCCCGGCCGCGTCACCCCGGCCGCCAATGTGGCCATGGCCGCATCCACGCCCCCGGCCAGGATCGGCGTGCCGGCCTGCAAGCCTAGCCGCCGGGCCCATTCCTCCAGCAAACCACCGACCACTTCACCGGAATACAGCAAACGCTCCGGCATCATCGCCAACGGAATCCCAAGCGCCGCCAGCATCTCGGCCGACCAGCCGCGCCGGGCCACATCGTAGACGCCACCGATATTGCCGGCGCTGCTGTGGTCCACCGCCAACTCACCGGTCAGGCACCAGTTGATGTAGCTGTTGGGCGGCAGCAGGTAGCGGGTGTTGGCCCACACCTGCGGCTGGTGTTGCTTGAGCCAGAGCATCTTGGTGAAGCCGTAGTAGCTGTCCACCGAGTTGCCGGTGATCGTGAACAGCCGCTCCAGGTCCACATGCTCGCGCACCCACTCCACTTGCTCGCCCGCGCGCCGGTCCATCCAGATCAGGCACGGGTGCAGCGGCGTGATCTGCGCGTCCACGGCAATCCCCGAGCCGCCGTACAGGCTGCTGATGCACAGCGCCTTGACCTGCTCTTTCGCCACGCCGGCCTTCTCCATGCACTGGGCGACGCAGGCCTCCACCGCATCCAGCCAGACCTGCGGCCACTGCTCGGCCCAGCGCACTTTCGGGGTATCCACGCGATACCCCTGGCTGTGCTGGGCGATGATCAGGCCGTCCGCATCCACCAGCAACGCCTTGGTGCTTTGCGTACCGATGTCCACACCCATTACGTAGTTCATCTCAGAGCACCGGCTTCAGCAGCACCTTGATCGACTTGGTCGAGTTGGCCAGCTCAAACGCTTCGGCCCAGCTGTCCAGCCCGAAGTCATGGGTCACGATGCCCTTGGACGTCACCAGGCCGCGCTCGAACAGGTCGATGGCCACCGGGTAGCAATACGGCCCCAGGTGAGCGCCACGGACGTCCAGTTCCTTGCGGTCGCCGATGATCGACCAGTCGGCGCTGGTCTCGGCGCCAAACACGCTGAACTCGACAAACCGGCCGAGCTTGCGAATCAGATCCAGGCCCTGGGTAACGCCCGCCGGTACGCCGGTGGTTTCGATGTACACGTCGCAGCCGTAGTTGTCGGTCAGGCTATTGATGATCTCCCGGGCGTTATCCCGGGACGGGTTGATCACTACGTCGGCACCGTACTGCTTCGCCAGTTCCAGGCGCTCGTCGACCATGTCGATCACCACCAGTTTCTTCGGCGTTTTTAGCGCTGCCACCTGCACCATGCACAGGCCCAGGGTGCCGGCACCAGCAATAACCAGCACGTCATCCAGCTGGATCTCACCGCGGTTGACGGTGTGAATCGCGCAGGACATCGGCTCGATCAGCGCCGAATCTTCCAGGGACACCGACTCCGGGATCTTGTGCACGATGGCAGTCTTCGGAATGCGCATGTACTGGGCCATGCCACCCTCGGCGACTTCACGCTGGAAGCCGAAGATGTTGTGCACCTCGCACATCCAGTACTTGCCGGACTTGCAGAAGCGGCACTTGCCACACGGCACGATCTGCTCGGCGATCACCTTGTCGCCAACCTTCACGTCAAAGTGCTCCTCGGCGCCCTCGCCCGCTTCCACCACGTAGCCAAAGAACTCGTGCCCCGGCACCACCGGGGCCTTGACCCACGGGTTGTCGCCGCCCCAGAACATCGCGGCGCCGGAGTGGCATTTGCAGTCACTGGCGCAGATGCCGCAGGCGGCGATGCGAATCACCAGTTCATTGACCCGCGCCTGGGGTTTGCTGATGCGTTCCAGGCGGTAGTCTTTCGGGCCGTGGCAGACGACGGCTTGCATTTGGTTGTGCTTTTCCATGATGTGCGGACCTTTCTTGAGCATGAGAGAACCCATCGCGGCCACCATGGCCGCGTGGAGATAACCGGTTTACTTGTGGCGCTGACGGCTGATAAAGATCGCCAGCAAAATGATCCCGCCCTTGATCACACTCTGGACGTAGGGCGAGACCCCGAGCATGTTCAAGCCGTTGTTCAACACCCCCAGCAGCATGGCGCCGAGCAAGGTGCCGACAATCACCCCGCGCCCGCCGGCAATCGAGGCGCCGCCCAGGACCACAGCGGCAATCGCGTCGAGTTCAAACGACACCCCGGCATTCGGCTGGCCGCTCATCAAGCGCGAGGTCAGCACCAGCCCGGCAATCGCAGCGGTAAACCCGCTGATGCCATACACCAGCAACTTGAAGCGCGCCGCCCGTACGCCGGACAGGCGCACCGCTTCCTCGTTGCCGCCAATCGCGTAGATATAGCGGCCGATGCGGGTGTGTTGCAGCAGCACATAGGCCGCCAGGTACGTCACCAGCATGATCAGGATCGGCACCGAAATGCCGAACAGGCTTTCGCGGCCAAAGAAGCCAAACCACTCCGGCAACCCGGAAATCGGGTAGCCATCGGTGTACATCAGGCCGAACCCACGGGCGATGCCCATGGTCGCCAGGGTGACGATGATCGGCGGCATGTGCAGGTAGGCGACGAACAGGCCATTGCCGATGCCGAACGCCACGCCGACCAGCATCCCGGCGCCAATCGCCAGGCCCGGCGGCAAGCCTGCGACCATCAAGCCGGCGGTCAAGGTGCCGGACAACGCCATCACCGGCCCCACCGACAAATCGATGCCGCCGGTGAGAATCACGCAGGTCATGCCCACCGCGATAATCGCGTTGATCGACACCTGGCGCGCGATGTTCGACAGGTTGTTGGCCGTCAGGAAGTTATCGCTGGCGAAGATCATCACCAACGTCACCACCAGCAGCCCGACAAAGGGATAGAACGCCGGTGAGCGAATCAGCCGCGCCAGGTTCAGGCGCAGCCGGCCAGGCCCCACGGCATTAATGGACGTATTCACTTGAGCCCCCTGTTGCATGGCGCATGACCTCTTGAGGATTGACGGCAGACGCTTCCAGTACCTTGACGATGGCGCCCTTGTGGAACACCGCGACGCGGTCGCACATGCCGATGACTTCCGGCAGTTCCGAGGAAATCATGATGATTGCGTAGCCCTGTTCGGTGAGGCTGCGCATCAGTGCGTAGATCTGCGCCTTGGCACCGACGTCGATGCCACGGGTGGGTTCGTCGAACACCAGCACGTCGCAGTGATGGTTGATCCAGCGGGCAATCACGACTTTCTGCTGGTTGCCGCCGCTGAGGTTGAACACCCGGCTCTCGCCGCTGGGGGCCTTGATCGACAGCTGGCGCATCAGCGCTTCAACGCTGGCGCATTCCTTGTCCTTGTCGATCAGGCCGCTGGCGTTCTGGTATTTGGGCAGGTTGTTGAGAGAGATGTTTTCGCGAATGCTAAAATCGGTGATCAGCCCTTCGGTCTTGCGGCTTTCCGGCAGCAGGCCGATGCCATGGGCCAAGGCCTGGGCCGGGTCGTCGAGGGTGATTTGTTCACCCCGCAGCCACACGTCTTTGCTCACCGACGGCAGCGCGCCCATCATGCCCAGCGCCAATTCGGTACGCCCGGAACCCACCAGGCCGGCAAAGCCGAGAATCTCGCCCTTGTGCAATTCAAAGTGGTTATGGGGGCCGTTGCGCACCAACTGGATGTCCTTGACCTCCAGCAGCAGCGGCCCGCGTGCGGCGGTGGGCTTGGGCGGAAAACTGCACTCCAGGCGCCGCCCGACCATCATTTCCACCAGGCGGTCGATATCGCTGTCGGCCACATCGGTGACGCCCACATTGCCGCCGTCGCGCAGCACGCTGATGCGGTCGCAGACCTGGAAAATCTCCTCCAGGTGGTGGGAGATAAAAATCACCGCCACACCCTGGCGCTTGAGTTCACGCATGATTTCGAACAGCAGCTCGGCTTCGCTCGGCGTGAGGGTGGCGGTGGGTTCGTCGAGCACCAGCAGCCGCGCGTCCAGGGCCAGCGCCTTGGCGATCTCGACGAATTGCTGCTCGGCCACGCTCAGGTGCCTGACCGCGCATTGCAGGTCAATACTGACACCGAGGCGCTTGAACAACGCCTCGCTGGCCTCGACCATTTCGCGCTTGCGCAACAGGCCAAAACGGTTGCTCAGCTCATGGCCGAGGAAAATATTTTCCACCGCCGTGAGGTAGGGAATCAGGCTGAATTCCTGGAACACAATGCCGATGCCGGCGGCAATCGCATCACGATACGTCGCGAACTGCCGAGCCTCGCCGTCGATCAGGATCTGCCCTTCGTCCTGGTGCTCGACCCCGCCAAGGATCTTCATCAAGGTCGATTTGCCTGCACCGTTTTCCCCGAGCAAGGCATGAATCTCGCCGCGCTGCACTTCCAGGTTGATCGCCTTGAGGGCTTGCACCCCCGGGTAGCGCTTACAGATATTTTCCAGCTTCAGAAGACTGCTCATACCGCCGACCTCATATTCAGATGGATGACCTGTGCCCCACGCCTGGCGTGGGGCCTGGGTGTTTTACCAACTGAAATCCTTGGCCTTGGCCTGGTCGATCAGGGTGATGTCCACCGGGATCGTGGCCGGCACTTGCGAGCCCCACTTCTTGGCCAGGGCGATGCCCAGGGCGAGGCGGATCTGGTCCCGGGGGTATTGCGCGGAGGTGGCGATGAATTTGCTGCCGGGTTTCTGGATGGCCTTGATCGCTTCCGGCGCGCCGTCGACGCTCACCAGCTTGACATCCAGGCCGCTGGCTTCGATGGCCGAGAGTGCGCCGAGGGAGCCGTTGTCATTGACGCTGAAAATGCCCTTGAGGGTGGGCTGGGCCTGCAGCATGTTTTCGGTGACGGTCAGCGCCTGGTCACGTTCCTGCTTACCGTTCTGGATGCTCACGATCTTGATGTCCGGGTGCTTGGCCACGGCCTCCTTGCAACCGCGCACGCGCTCCAGGATCGGTACCACGGCGATGCCGTCGAGGATGGCGATATTGCCTTTGTCGCCGATGTTTTTGGCCAGGTATTCGCAGGCCTGGAAGCCGGCGTCGAAGTTTTTCGAGCCGACGAAGGAGTCCAGTGGGCCTTCGGCCTGGGCGTCGACGGCGACCACGACTACGCCGGCGGCGTGGGCGGATTTGACGGCTGATTGCACGCCGACGGAATCGGTGGGGTTGATCAGCAGGATGTCGATGCCTTTTTGCAGCATGTCTTCGACGTCGCTGACCTGTTTGGACACGTCGTGGCGGGCGTCGGTGATGATCAACTGCGCACCGATGGTCGCCCCGGCTTCCTGCAGGGCGTCTTTCATGGTGACGAAGTAAGGGTTGTTGATTTCCTGGAAGGACGCGCCGATGCGGATGGGGGCGGGTTTGGTGTCGGCCAGTGCCAGGCCAGCGGTGCCAAGATTGATGCTCAGAGCCAACAAACACAGGGTTTTCGGAAGCATTTTCATGGTGGGGATCTCTGTTTTGTTTTTATTTTTAGAGCAAATGTTATCGTTAACATTTTGTAAGAAGCTAGCAAAGA
>NZ_JACARS010000210.1:0-305 GCF_013386485.1 Pseudomonas sp. P7758
ATGACCTGGTACAACACCGAGCATCGTCATAGCCGAATCCGTTTTGTGACACCGGCTCAACGTCACGAGGGAAAAGACCGGGAAATCCTGGCCCGGCGCGATGCAATCTACAGCCAAGCTAGAGAAAAGAGACCGGAGCGTTGGTCTGGTGAGACACGCAACTGGAAGCCAGCCGGAACGGTATATCTGAACCCCGAAAGGGAGCTGACAGTGAGCATCAAGGTCGCGTAGCACGATGGTGGACGCGACAACTACCTTGAAAAACGCCGCCGCTGTGCTCTCGCTTTTGATCTGCTTTTGATCTT
>NZ_JACARS010000211.1:0-14690 GCF_013386485.1 Pseudomonas sp. P7758
TTTCAAGCACTACACCAACCGCGGTTGAACCGAATCCGCCAATCGCGTCAGTATCAAGCAGCACGATACCGCTCCGGCATCCAGTACACCCAGTGAGCGCTCGCCCAAGCGGCTGGCACGCCCAATCTTCGCCACCAGATCCCTGGTGGAATCCCGCCCCCGCGAAGCAGCACTTTTCATCGCCTCCAGCGCATCGCTGAATGACGCTCCTGACCCATGGGCCTGTTCAAACGCCTCCACCGCCGGAATCAAGGTGTCCATCAAACACTTGTCACCCACGCCGGCTTCGGTGATGTCCTGCAACGAGGTCAACCCGCCCCGCAGCAAATGGGCAAAGGTCGCCGCGTCAATCTGTTCGCTGCCGCGCACCTCATCCGCCATGCCGATAAACAGGCTGCCATACAGCGGCCCCATGGAGCCGCCGATGCCTTCCATCAGGCTCAGTGTCAACTCATCCAGGGCTTCGGCCAGGGTCAGCTGGCGGCCTTCAATCGTGCGCCCGCAATGGGCAAATCCCTTGGCCATGTTGATGCCATGGTCGCCATCGCCAATGGCGCCGTCGACTTCGCTCAGGTACTCGCGGTTGGCAACGATCACGCTCACCAGGTCGGCGACGATGGCGCTGCCGTCGTGGGTGGAGAAATGCTGGCTCATGGTTATTCCGCCTGGGTCATGCCGATGGAGCGGCAGGGTTGGTCGATCAGGGTTTTCAGCTCGGCGTCCAGGCCCAGCAAGGTCAGGGTCACGCCCATCATTTCCAGGGAGGTGAAGTAGTTGCCCACGTAGCAGCGGTGAATCTTCAAGCCCCTGGCTTGCAGCTGACGTTCAACCTCGGCGTAGAAAATGTAAAGTTCCATCACCGGCGTCGCACCCAGGCCCGAGACCAGCACCACCACGCTGTCGTCCTGGCTGAAGTCGCGGTCGGCGAGGATCGGTGCGAGCATGCGGGCCGCCATGGCCTCGGCGGATTCGATCGGGATGACTTCAATGCCCGGCTCGCCGTGATGGCCGATGCCCAACTCCATCTGCCCGTCGGGAATCTGGAAGTTCGGCTTGCCCACTGCCGCGATGGTGCAGGGCGTGAGGCCGATGCCGATGGAGCGGCAATTGTCGACGGCCTTCTGGGCGACACGAATCACCCCGTCCAGGTCGTAATGCTGGGCCGCGGCTGCACCGCCGACCTTCCACATGAAGATCTCGCCTGCCACGCCGCGACGCTTGGCGATGTCGGCCTTGGGCGCCGAGGCCACGTCGTCGTTGGCGACCACGGTGCGGATGCGCATGTCCTTGCTGGCGGCCATCTTCATCGCCAGCTTCACGTTCATGTTGTCGCCGGCATAGTTGCCGTACAGGCACGCCACGCCGGCGCCGTGGTCGGCGGCACGGAAGGCGTCGAAGAAGCTTTTGGCGGTGGGCGAGGAGAAGATTTCGCCGACGGCCACGGCGTCCACCAGGCCCGGGCCGACATAGCCAAGGAACGCCGGTTCATGGCCGGAGCCGCCGCCGGTCACGATGCCCACGCGGCCCTGTGGTGACGGCTTGGCCTTGCCGATCACCCGGGGATTGGTTTCGTATTGGCGCAGCTCGGGGTGCGCGACCAGAATACCCCGCAGCATGTCCTCGACCACCTGGTCGGGATCGTTTATCACTCGATTCATAACGCGGTTTCCTGTGTTCTTGTTCTTGGTGTGGGAGCCAGCTCCCACAAAGAGCCCGGCGCCCGCAGGGTTTTGGGTTATTGGGCCAATCAGGGTTCCAGGACGACTTTAAGCGACTTGTCCCCGCGCTCCATCACCGCAAACGCTTCCTTGAAGTCCGCCAGGGCAAACTTGTGGGTCACCACGTCGCGCATGTCGATCTTGCGGTTGCCGATAAAGTCGATGGCACGCGGGTACATGTACGGGCCGAGGTGCGAGCCCAGCACGTCCAGTTCCTTGCGGTCACCGATGATTGACCAGTCCACCGTGGCCTCGTCGTTGAACACGCTGAATTCCACGAAGCGCCCCAGCTTGCGCAACATCGCCAGGCCCTGGTTCACCGCCTTGTGGTGCCCGGTGGCTTCGATGTAGATGTCGCAGCCGTAGCCATCGGTGATCTCGCGAATCTTCGCCATTACGTCGACTTCGGCCGGGTTCCACACTTCGTCCGCGCCCATGCGCAGGGCGAGGGCAGCGCGTTCGGGTTTCATGTCGAGCACGATGAGCTTTTTCGGGTTGCGCATGCGCACCGCACCGATGATCCCCAGGCCCAGGGTGCCGGCGCCGGCCACCACCACGATGTCGTCGAAATCCACATTCGCCCGTTCCGCCGCGTGCAGCGAACAGGCCAGGGGTTCGATCAGGATGGCTTCGTCCGGGGCAATCGAGTCCGGTACTTTGTGGATGATGCCTTCCTTGGTGAAGATCATGTACTGGGCCATGGCGCCCTGGACGTTGTTCTGGAAGCCGTACAGGTCGTGTTTCTGGCACATCCAGTACTGGCCGTGGTTGCAGAAGCGGCAGCCCCAGCACGGCACGATCTGTTCGGAAATCACCCGGTCGCCGACCTTCACCCCGCGCTTTTCCGCGCCGGGGCCGAGGGCGACCACGCGGCAGACGAACTCGTGGCCGGGAATCATCGGCGGCTTCACGTAGCGCGGCTGCTCGGCGTCGCCCCAGAACGAGGGCGCGCCGCGGTAGGTCTTGATGTCGCCCATGCAGATGCCGCACAGCTCGACCTTGGTGAGGATCTCGTCGGGGCCGGGCGTCGGCACATCGACGGTCTCCAGGCGATAGTCTTCGGGGCCGTGACAGACCACGGCCTGCATGGTTTTCGGAATGACGGGGGACAGTTGTTCGGCAGTGCGTTCGGTAACGGTAGACATGACGATAAACCTCACGACAAAAGATCAATTACTGGATGCTGTAGCCACCGTCGATCACCACGTTTTCCCCGGTGATCATCTGTGCGGCGTCGCTGAGCAGGTACAACGCCAGCCCGGCGATTTCTTCCGGCTGGGCAAAGCGGCCCGCCGGGATCTGCAATTTGGCCCGTTCCCCCAGCTCGCCGGCCCAGGCCTTTTTGCCGAGGGCGGTTTCGACGATGGTCGGGGAGATGGCGTTGACGTTGATATGCGGCGCCCATTCCATGGCTAGCACCTTGGTCATGCCGACCACGGCGGCCTTGCTGGCGCAGTACGCGACGTGACGGTCCAGGCCGATCACTGCCGCTTGGGAGGCGAGGTTGACGATGCGCCCGCTGCCCTGGGCCAGCATGTGTTTGGCGCAGGCCTGGGCCACGAAGAAGCTGGCCTTGAGGTTGATGTCGAGAGTGGTGTCCCAGGCGTTTTCGCTGACGTCCAGGGCCTTGTCCAGCAGGGCGACGCCGGCGCTGTTGATCAGGTAATCCAAGCGTTTGAAGTGATCGAATACGTAATCGATGGTGCTGTGCACCTGGTCGAGTTGGCGCAGGTCCACGGCGATGCCGATGTTCCCGGCGCCGAGGCTGGCGGCGACTTCGACCACGGCCGGGTCGCGGTCCAGCAGGGCCACCCGCGCGCCGCGTTCCACCAACAGGCTGGCACAAGCCAGACCGATCCCGGCGGCCCCGCCGGTGATCACGGCGCAGCGGCCGGTGAGGTCGAAGGCTTGATTCCAGAATCCAGACATGAACATGACTCCATTTTTCAGATCGGTGGAGATCCAATGTGGGAGCGGGCTTGCTCGCGAAAGCGGTGTATCAGGTGGCACATCTGTTGAATGATCCACCGCTTTCGCGAGCAAGCCCGCTCCCACACTTGACCGGGTTTCAAGTCAAAACTTACTTCGTACCGCTCACCTGCTGGTACAGCGCATCCGCATTCGCATTGGTCACCGGCACCCACGGCAGGATGTAGTTCCTGGCGGTGCCGTCACCCCATTTCACGTCCTTGCCATAACGTTCCCAGATCACCGACTGCGGCTTGTAATCCTTGCCGGCCAGCGCCCGCAGCGCCACATCCAGCGCGCCTTGAGACTGGGCCTGGGCGTCCTGCAGGAAGGTGGTCACTTCATCTTTCTTCGCCGCCTGGATCGCATCCGGCATGCCGTCGATGGACGTCACCGGCACATCCTTGGACGTCAGCCCATGGGACTTCAACGCCTGCACCGCACCGAGGGCCATGTCGTCGTTCTGCGCGATCACCCCGTTGATGCCCTTGGGGTGTGCGTTCAGCCAGTCTTCGGTCAGGGCCAGGGCCTGGGCGCGGTCCCAGTTGGCGGTTTTCTTCTCGATGATCTTGATGTCCGGGTGCTTGCCCAGTACTTCCATCTCGCCCTTTTCGCGGTCGATCTGCGCCGACTGGCCAATCGGGCCCTGGATGATCACCACGTTGCCGCGGCCCTTGAGTTTGTCGACCATGGCCTGGGCCTGCAGGCGACCGCCTTCCACGTCATCGTTGCCGACATAAGGCACGTTGGCGTCGGCCACCTTGGTGTTGGAGGCGATCACCACCACGTCATTGCTCATGGCGGCCTTCACGGTGCCGACGCCGGCCTTGGTGTCGATCGGCACAAACAGGATCGCGTCGTAGTGCTGAGTCACCATGTTTTCAATCTGGTTGTTCTGGGTCAGTGCGTCATAGTTGCCGTCGAACACGGTCAACTGCACGGTGCCGTCCTTGACTGCAGGGTGTTCCTTCAGCTCGCGCACCCAGTTCTGCATGAACTGGCCCTTGAGCCCGTACACGGCGGCGCCGATCTTGTAGGTCTTGCCATCGGCGGCCAGGGTGACACTGCTGGCGAGCAGGGAGAGTGCCGCGACGGCGGCCAAAGTCGTACCAGGTTTCATGAGAGAACTCCGTTATTGTTGTAGTGGTAGTTTTCAGAACTAGCGTTTCTTCTTGCGCCACACGTCAATCAGTACTGCGAACACGATGATCAGGCCCTTGGCGACCTGCTGGTAATAGGAGGACACGCCGAGCAGGTTCAGGCCGTTGTTGATCACGCCGATCAGCAATGCGCCAAACAGCGTGCCGACAATCGTGCCGGTACCGCCCGACAGGCTGGTGCCGCCGATTACCACGGCGGCAATCGCATCCAGCTCATACGAGGTGCCGGCCTGGGGCAGGGCAGAGGTGGTGCGCGCCGACAGCACCACACCGGCCAGCCCGGCGAGCAGGCCCGAGACCACGTACACCGAAAACATCACCTTGCGCACACCGATCCCGGAGGTGCGCGCGCTCTTCTCGTTGCCGCCCACCGCGTACACATAGCGGCCGTAGGTGGTGTAGCGCAGCACCATCCAGAAGATCAGCGCGACCACGGCGAAGATCACGATGGGCACACCGATCGGGCCGATCTTGCCGATGCCCAGCGCCAGGTAGGCGTCGGGCAGGTCAGTGATCGGGCTGCCGTCGTTCAAGATGAAGGTCATGCCCCGGGCAATGCTCAGCATGCCCAAGGTCGCGACAAAGGGCGGGATCGACAGGTTGGCGACCATAAAGCCGTTCACCACCCCGAGCATCGCCCCGGCGAACATCCCGGCGCTGACCGCCGCCAGCACGCCATACCCTTGGGTCGCGACCATGGCACTGCACAACCCGGCAAACGCCAGGATCGAGCCCACCGACAGGTCGATGCCCTTGGTGAGGATCACGTAGGTCATGCCCACGGCGAGGATCCCGTTGATCGAGGTCTGGCGCAGGATGTCCATCCAGTTGCGCCAGGTCATGAAGTATTCGCTGGCGAAGGCCATCACCAGGCACAGCAGGATGAACACCAGCGGCAGGCCGAAGCGGTCGAGGGAAAGACGCAGGCGGTTACGCGGTGCAGACGTGATGGGGGCGGCAATTGTTTTTGCATTCATGAGGCAAGACTCAACAAGGCTTCCTGGGAAAGGGCGGTATCGCTGCTGATGGTCACCAGCCTTCCGCCTTTGAACACGGCAATACGGTCACTCAGGTGCAGCAATTCCGGGGCTTCGGACGACACCACAATCGCCGCGCCGCCGGCGCGCACGAACTGGTCCAGCAGGTGATAGATCTCCTGCTTGGCGCCTTCGTCGATGCCCCGGGTCGGCTCATCGCACAGCAGGCAGATCGGCTGGGTCGACAGGCATTTGGCGAGCACCACTTTTTGCTGGTTGCCGCCGCTCATGGATTCCACCGGCAGGTCCAGGGAGGTGGTCTTGATCTGCAGGCGCTTGACCATGTCCTGGGCCAGTTGGTTTTCCTTGCGGGCATTGATCAGCGACCAGCTCGACAGCTGCTTGTACGCCGACAATGCAATGTTCGAGAGGATGCTGCCGCTGAGCACCAGGCCGCTGTCCTTGCGGTCTTCGGTGACCAGTGACATACCGGCCTGGATCGTTGCCTTGGGCAGGCCGATGGGCATCGGTTTGCCTTGCAGGGTCACGCTGCCGGAGTCCGGCGTGGTAAGGCCGTAGATGCAGTTGAGGAATTCACTGCGGCCCGAGCCCATCAGCCCGTAGATGCCGAGAATCTCGCCCTGGCGCAGTTGCAGGCTGATGTCCTGGAACTCGCCGGCGCGGCTCAGGCTGTCGACGTCCAGGCAGCATTCGGCGGCGCATTCGCGGCCGACCTTGTGGTCGATGCGGGTCAGTTCCTGGCCGACGATGCCGCGCACCAGGTGGGCGCGGTCGATATCGGCCATGCGCCCGGTCTCAACGAAGGCGCCGTCGCGAAAGATGCTGTAGTCGTCGGCAATCTGCGCCAGTTCACTGAGGCGGTGCGACACATAGATGATGCCGGCACCACGGGCGGTGAGGCGGCGGATGGCCTTGAACAGGGTTTCGGCCTCGCGCTCGCCGATGGCCGAGGTGGGCTCGTCCATGATCATCACCTGGCAGTCGTGGCTGAATGCCTTGGCGATCTCCACCAACTGGATCTGCGCCACGCTCAGGCGATGCATGGGGCTGGTGGCGTCGACGTCGAACTCCAGGCCTTCCAGCAGTTCGCGAGTGCGCCGGTTGAGCTCCTTGCTGTCGACGATGCAGCCGGCGCGGCGCGGTTCGCGGCCCAGCCAGATGTTTTCGGCGACGGTCATGTAGGGGATGGGTTCCAGCTCCTGGGTGATCATCGCGATCCCCGCCGCGAGTGCTTCGCTGGGGCGGTTGAACTGGACGGGGGAGCCGTTGAGCAGGATGGTCCCGGCGTCACGCTGGGTGATGCCCATCAGGATGCTCAGGAAAGTCGATTTGCCTGCGCCATTGCCGCCGCACAGGGCGTGGACGCTGCCGGCCCGCAGAGAGAGGCGCCCCTCACGCAGGGCAGGAATCCCGGCGTAAGCCTTGGCGACGTGTTCAGCCTGGAGCAGTAATGGCGTGGCCATCGGCGTGTCCTCGTGCTGTGAATTCTTATTAGGTCGCACAGTCATGTTTCGCTGTGAGCATATGTGTATCAAATGAAATTCTGATCAGTCAATCTCTTTCACTGAAAAGTTGTAAATGGATGGATTTGCGCAAAGTACGCCGGTTTAGAGGGCTTTGACTGGAAGGTCAGCTAAATCCTGCTTGACAGGGCGACTGGAATATCCGAGAAATGACTGAGCTAAATTTCACAGAGTGATCATATGATCATTCTCCAGCACCCAAAACGGCAGCGGAGCCAAACGCCATGAACACACCTTTCCCGGTGGCTATCGGATGCGATGAAGCGGGTTATGAGCTCAAAGAACTGTTGAAGCGCCATATCGAGGCGCTGGGTTACCCGGTGACGGACTTCGGCACCCATTCCACGGCGCCGGTGCTGTACCCGGACATTGCCCTGGCGGTGGCCACGGCGATCAATGCCGGCGAGCAACGCTTGGGCGTGCTGGTGTGCGGCACTGGCATCGGCATGGCCATCTCGGCCAACAAAGTCCTGGGGATTCGTGCGGCCCAGGCCCATGACACCTATTCGGCGGAGCGGGCACGCAAGAGCAACGATGCGCAGATCCTGTCCATCGGTGCACGGGTGATCGGCGCGGAACTGGCCAAGAGCATCGTCAAGTCGTTCCTGGAGTCGGAGTTCGAAGCCGCGCGTTCCGGGGCCAAGGTCGACCGCATCAACGCGATCGAGCGTGACGGGCATCAGTAGTGGACGGAACGGGGCAAGAGTCGGGAGAATGCGCCTTTGACACCGAAACGGAAGCCCGTGCCCATGAGTGACAGTACCCAGCGCATCGCCAGCGACATCGACCTGATGACCGAAGTGGCGATGCTCTATTACCTTGAGAACGTCACTCAGGAAGCCATCGCCAAGCGCTTCGACCTGTCCCGGGCAAAAGTCAGCCGCCTGCTCAAACGCGCACGGGATGAAGGGATTGTCGAGGTGCGGGTGTTGCAGCACCCGGCGATGAACAACGAGCTGGAACAGGCGCTGGTGGAGCGCTTCCAGCTGGACCGCGCCTTGATTGCGGTGGACCACAGCGACCCGGACACCCAGCGCTCGGCGGTGGCGAGCCTGGTGGCCAACTACCTGAACAAAACCCTCAGCGACGGCATGATCGTCGCGGTCGGCATGGGGCGTAATGTCGGTGCGGTGGCCGATAACGTATTTTTGCCGGTGACCCGCAACTGCACGTTTGTGTGCGCCATTGGCGGTTCGCTCAAGGCGGGTGAATACATGAACCCCGACCATATTTGCCGGCGCCTGGCCCTGCGGTTTGGTGGCGAGAGTGAAAGCCTGTACGCCCCGGCGCTGGTGGCCAACCCGGAACTGCGCGGGGTGTTGATCAGCAACGATACGGTGCGTTCCACGCTTGACCGTGCCCGCCGTGCGGACATGGCGTTGATCGGCATCGGTGACATGAGTGAAAACAGCAACATGGTGCGCATGGGGTGGTTTTCGCCCCAGGAGATTGCACAGGCGCGGTTGTCCGGCACCGTGGGGGACATGATGGGTTATGACTTCATCGACATTCATGGCCAGCCGGCGGTCAACGCGATTCAGGGGCGGGTGATCGGGTTGACGGTGCAGGAGCTGTTTCGGATTCCGGATGTGGTGGCGATTGCCAGTGAAAACACCAAGGCGGCGGCGACGCTGGGGGCGTTGCGCTCGGGAGTGATCAATACCCTGGCGACCACGGTGACCAATGCTCATACCATCCTTGCGCTGGATGACGCGACGCGTAAAAGCTGACACCGCCGATAGTCCAGGCCCTGAACATCACCTGTGGGAGCTGTCGAGCCTTGGCGAGGCTGCGATGGCATCACCGCGGTATGACTGGAGTACCGAGTTGTCTGCATCGCGGACAAGCCCGGCTCCCACAATTGACTGCCTCAGGGTTTCCACACCTGCACATCCTGCGCATCCACCGCCTTGGGCAACAACCCCGCCTTGAAGAACGCATCCGCAATTTTCTGCTGTTCCCCCAACTGATCCAGCGTCACCGGTTGCACCTCATAGCTGCGATGAGCATTGGCGGCCTCGACAGTCTCCACATCCAGGTTGCCCCACAATGGCCCCAGCACTTTCGCGGCATCACGCGGGTGGCTCTTCACCCACTCGCCAGCCTGGTGCAACTGCTCGTACACCAGCTTCAGCACTTCGGGATGCGCCTGGGCATAGGGCGTACCCGTCAGGTAATAGCGCTTGTAACTGGCCAGCCCGGTACCGTCCGCAAGGGTGCGGGTGGGCAGTTGGCGCTGCACGCTGGTGAGGAACGGTTCCCACGTGACCCAGGCATCAACCTTGTTGTTTTCAAATGCAGCGCGGCCATCGGCGGGCGTCAGGTACGCCGGCTCGATATCGGAGAAGGCCAGCCCCGCCTTGTTCAAGGCAGCGATCAATAAATAGTGAGTGCCGGCGGCCTTGGTCACGGCGATTTTCTTGCCTTTCAAATCCGCCAGTTGCTGGATCGGCGAGTCCTTGCGCACCACGATCGCCTGGGCTTGGGGCGAGGGCGCTTCCTGGGCGAAGTAGGTGAGCTTGGCCTGGGCGGCCTGGGCGAAGATCGGTACGGTGTCGGCCACGTCAGCGCTGATATCCACGTTACCGACGTTGAGTGCTTCCAGCAGCGGCAGGCCACTGGGGAACTCGTGCCAGGTGACGTCGATGCCGTCGGCCTTGAGGGCTTTTTCCAGGGTGCCCTGGGTTTTCAGCAAGGTGATCAGGGTCGAGGATTTCTGGTAGCCGATGCGTACGGTTTCCTGGGCTTGTGTGCTCAGGGTGGTGCAGAGGCCCAGTGTGGCAAGGCCTGCGATGAAAAGGCGATGGAGCGAAAACTGGGGCATGGCGTGCTCGACTCTTAATGGATTAAGGTGAGCTTATTGTTCTAAAAAACATTCGATAAATAATTTTTCGATCTTAGCTTAGGCCTTTATCGGGTGCGCCGTTCGCGGCCTTTCAGCGTCAGGATGAAGGAGGGCGGTATGCAGTTGTATGTTGTTCGTCACGGCGAAACTCAAGCCAATGCCGAGGGGCGTTACCAGGGCTCGCTGGACATTGATCTCAACGAACGGGGCGTGCTGCAGGCGCGGGAGTTGCGGGAAAAATTGCCGGCGCAGATCGACGCCGTCATCGTCTCGCCGCTGCGCAGGGCTCAGCAAACGGCGGCCATTGTGTTTGCGGATGATGGGCTGCAACTGCCTACGCTGGATGCGTTTCGTGAGCGCGGCGTGGGGGTGTTTGAGGGACTGACCCAGGCGGAGGCGGCGCAGCGTTATCCCGACCTTTGGGCGCAGAATATTACCCGGCAATGGGAGCGGGCACCCACGGACGGTGAGTCAATCTCGCAGTTCGTCGAGCGCATCCGGGGCGGATTGAATCAGTTGCTGGTGAACCATGGGCAACAGGTGGTGGTGCTGGTTGCCCATGGGGTTGTCGCCAAGGCGATTCGCGCATTGGTTCGCGATGATTTCTCAGACTTCTTCGCCTGGCAGTTGCGCAATGGCGAAGTGCTGAGCCTCAACATCGACGCAGAGCCCAATGTGGCGAGGGAGCTTGCTCCCGTTGGGGTGCGAAGCGCCCCCTGGTAGGCCGCTGCGGTCTTTCAGGATGGGCCGGTCAATGCTTTTGGGGTTGCTGCGCAACCCAGCGGGAGCAAGCTCCCTCGCCACAGTGTGGGTGTGAGTCATGTCTACAGGGGAACGCTCAACGCCTGCGCAAACGCCTGGGGCGTAGGGCTTTCCGGCCAGGTCGGAACACCCTCCGCCAGCGTCACCCACGGCTGCTTGTGCCGCACCCAGATATGCGCCACCGGCTGCACGGACGGGCTCTCATCCAGTGTCCCGACCCGCAGCACAACCAACCCCGGCGCGGCCGTCGTGGTGTTGCAGATCCGCGTATGGCATACCCCGCACAACCGATGCTCCGAACGCTGCCCATCAACGTCATAGGCATATTCCGTCAGCGAACCTTCAACCCGCAGCGCATCCGCCGGCAACAGCGCATGCAGGGCAAACGCGCTGCCGCTCCAGGTCTGGCAGTGGCGGCAATGGCAGGCATACACCGCCAGCGGCGCGTCGGTATCGAGGGTGTAGGTCACGCGGGTGCAGCGACATTGGCCCGTGAGTGTCATCAAAAACGATCCTGTGCAAAGTGAGGGCGAAAGCCCCATCGGTTATGCTCGCCAGCATGCCGCAGCCCCCGAACAAAGAACATCCGCCAAAACTGCCCAGCGGCTCACAGGAAATGTATGAACGCCCCGCAACTCCAATGGGAAACCCAGCGCGCCTTCCTCGCCGTGTTGCGCACCGGCAGCCTGTCGGGCGCGGCCCGTTTGCTGGGGATTGCCCAGGCCACCGCGCGGCGACGGATCGAGGCCCTGGAGCAGAGCGTCGGGGTCAGCCTGTTTATCCGCTCACCCGCCGGGCTGTTGCCCACCGACACGGCCAAGGACCTGATCAGCCACGTTGAAGCGATGGCCGTTGCCGCCAACGCCTTCAGCCGCGCAGCCTCGGCCGACACGGCCCTCGCCGGCGGCACGGTGCGGCTCACCAGCGGCAAGCTGCTGGGCGTTGAAGTGCTGCCGCCCATGTTGCGCAGCCTGCGCCGTGATCATCCGCAATTGGCCATCGAACTGAGCGTATCCAATCGGCTGCAGGCACTTGCCCGGCAAGAGGCCGACGTCGCCGTACGCATCCGTCGCCCGGTCGAATCCACGGTGGTCGCGCGCAAGGTCGGCGACCTTCACGTAGGGTTGTACGCCGCACCCGAACTGTTGGCAGAGCAGGGCACGCCGGACACCGTTGCGCAATTGCACGGCTACCCGCTGATCGGGCCGGACCGCAACTTGCTGGAGATCGAATTCCTGGGTGAGCGCGGTTTCGACTGTTTGGCGCCCAGTACGGTGATTCGCACCGACGATCACCTCGCGCAGTTGGCCGCTCTGCGTGCGGGGCTTGGGATCGGCGTGTGTTCAGCCCAGGTGGCACAACGTCACGGGCTGGTGCGGGTGTTGCCCGCGCAGGTGGATTTCAAGGTTGACGTGTGGATCGCCATGCATCAGGACATGCGCAAGGTCCCGCGCATCGCCGTGGTGTTCGATGGCTTGGGCGCGGCCCTGACGGACTTCTTTCAGCCGCGATAACGCAACGCGTCAACCAACAATGCAAATGCGGGGGAGGCCGTGCGGGCCATTCGCCCCGGCGACACGGTATGGATTGCACCCGGTGTCAAGCATTGGCATGGCGCCACGGCGAACACCGCCATGACCCATATCGCGATCAACGAAATGCTCGACGGCAAGGTGGTGGACTGGATGGAGCAGGTCAGCGACGAACAGTACGCCGCGCAGTAATCGGTCTCACCGCCGCAACTGCGGCTCGCCTTCAATGCAGCTCACCAGAAACTCCATCACCACCTTCACCGAAGGCGAGCGGCGCATATCCGGATACACCGTCAGCCAGATATCGCGAACCGGGCCTTCGGTGTTCGTTGCCAACCGCACCAATGCCGCGTCGTGATCGCCCACCAGCGTGGGCAACACCACTGCACCCACCTGGGCCCGGGCGGCCATTTGCTGGGTGATCAGGTCGCTGGCGGCGAAGGCAATCGTGCGGTTGCCGCGCACCTGGTGCATCCACGCCTGTTGGGGCAGATGGTCGCGGGTGGCGTCATAGGCAATGAACGTCCACTGTTCAGCGGGCAGTTGTTTGAGCTCGGGCGTGGCATAGAGGCCGAAGCGTACGGCGCCGACCTTTCTGCGTACCAGCGCTTCTTCATCGGGACGCACCGTGCGCAGGGCAATGTCGGCTTCGCCTTTGTCGAGGGCGGCCAGCGTCGTCGAGGACATCAACACGATATTCAGCTTGGGATACTGCGCCCTGAAGCGTGCGACATGGGGCGCGATGCAGTGGATGGCAATCGACGGCGGGCAACTGACCCGCACGGTGCCGGCCACTTCGATCGAGGCCACGCGGGACAGGCGCATCACTTCGGTGGCCATCTCGCCCATGCCGGCCGCCAGCTTAGCCAATGCCAGGCCTTCCTCGGTGAGCGGCCGGCTGCGGGGCAGGCGATCCACCAGTTTGACGCCGAGGGCTTTTTCCAGGGCATCGACGCGCCGGCCAACAGTGGCGTGTTCCACCTGCAGCTCCCGTGCGGCAGCCGATAGTGATTTGGTGCGCGCCAGCACGGTGAAGAAATACAGATCCTGCCAGTCGAACATCGGGTTATTTCCGCACGGAGGGTGGGAGGTATTGGGGAATTCTCGTACAGAGTAGCGCCTTTTACCATGGCGCATTCCCACTGCAAACGGAGTTGTCCCGCGATGAAAGCCCTCACCCTTGAAACCTACGGCGGCCCGGAAGTTGTTCAACTGCGCCACGATGTCCCTACACCTCAGGTGACACCCGGCCATGTGCTGGTCAAGGTGGCCTGCGCCGGGATCAATTTCATGGATGTGCACACCCGCCAGGGCAAATACGCCAGCTCGGTGACCTACCCGGTTAGGCTGCCCTGCACCTTGGGCATGGAAGGGGCCGGTGTGGTGGTGGCGGTGGGCGAGGGCGTGAGCCATCTGGCGCCGGGTGATCGAGTGGCCTGGTGCATTTCATGGGGCGCGTTCGCCGAATACGCCAGCATACCCGCCGCGCGAGTGGCGCAGATTCCCAATGCGATCGGCTTCGATCAGGCGGCTGCGGCGATGTTCCAGGGCTGCACGGCTCACTACCTGATTGAAGATGTTGCGCGGTTGCAGGCGGGCAACAGCTGCCTGATCCATGCCGCGTCCGGCAGCATCGGCCAGTTGCTGGTGCAAATGGCCCGGCGACTCGGTGCCACGGTATTCACCACCGGCAGCAGCACTGAAAAATGTGCGATTGCCCTTCAGCGCGGTGCTGATCACGCCTGGCCATACGACGGGTTTGCCGAGCGAGTCTTGCAGGTAACGCAGGGGCGGGGTGTGGACGTGGTGTTCGATTCGGTGGGTAAGGCCACCTTGCGTGAAAGCTTCAAGGCCTGTCGTACGCGGGGGCTGATCGTCAATTACGGCAACGTCTCCGGTTCGATCACTGACCTCGATCCGATGGAGTTGGGGGAGGCCGGTTCACTGTTCCTGACTCGCCCACGGCTCAACGACCACATGGCCGACGGGCCTACGGTGCAGAGGCGTGCCAATGCGGTGTTTGCGGCGATACTCGAAGGTTCGCTGACGGTGGATATCGAAGGGCATTACGCCCTGGAAGAGGTGCAGCAGGTGCACGCGAGGATTGAGGCACGGCAGCAGATTGGCAAGGCGGTGGTGTGGCTGGAGCGTGAACTTCACTAATGGCCAGAGAGCTTGTGTGGC
>NZ_JACARS010000212.1:0-1386 GCF_013386485.1 Pseudomonas sp. P7758
GCCACCCAGTTCGAAGAAGTTGTCGGTGAGACCAACCCGCTCCAGTTTCAGCACGTCTTGCCAGACGGTTGCGATTTGCTGTTCCAGCGCGCTTTGCGGCGCCACGTACTCGTGCTGTACCTGGCTTGCGTCCGGCTGCGGCAGGGCCTTGCGGTCGAGCTTGCCGTTGGCGGTCAGTGGCCATTCATTCAGGAACAGCAGGTGCGTCGGCACCATGTAGTCCGGCAGGTCCGCTTTCAGCTGCGCCTTGAGTGCGCCTGCATCCTCGGCGCCTTGCGCCGGGATCACGTAAGCCACCAATTGCTGGCCGTTCAGCCCCTCCTGGGCCAACACCACGGCCTCGCGCACCGCCGCCAGGGCGTTCAGGCGCGCTTCAATTTCACCCAGTTCGATACGGAAGCCACGGATTTTCACCTGATGGTCAATCCGGCCGATGTACTCGATCACCCCGTCGCTGCGGTATTGCGCCAGGTCACCGGTGCGGTACAACCGCGCACCGCTTTCGCCGAACGGGTCGGGAATAAAACGCAGTGCCGTCAGGTCGCCACGCTTCAGGTAGCCCCGGGCCAGGCCGGCGCGGCCAACATACAGTTCACCGATGCAGCCTTTGGCCACCGGGTTCAGTTCACCGTCGAGCAGGTACCACGACAGGTCGGCTATCGGCTCGCCAATCGGACTGCTGGCGTCCAGCTCGAGATCAGCCACCGACAGCGGACGGTAGGTGACGTGCACCGTGGTTTCGGTGATGCCGTACATGTTGATCAGCTGTGGCGCGCTGTCGCCAAACCGTTCGAACCATGGGCGCAGGCTCTTGACGTCCAGCGCCTCGCCGCCGAATACCACGTAGCGCAGGGCATTGGCCCGGGAGTCGGTACAAGCCACGTGCATCAACTGCTTGAACGCCGACGGCGTCTGGTTGAGCACCGTGACGCCCGCGTCGCACAACAGGTCGAGGAATTCCTGGGGCGAGCGGCTGACGTCGTACGGCACGATCAGCAGTTCGCCACCGTGCAGCAGTGCACCGAAAATTTCCCAGACCGAGAAGTCGAAAGCATAGGAGTGAAACAGGCTCCAGACGTCCTGCGGGCCGAAGCCGAACCACGGCTCAGTGGCCGCGAACAGACGCAGGATATTGTGGTGCGCGAGCAAGGTGCCTTTGGGATTGCCGGTGGAACCGGAGGTGTAGATCACGTAGGCGAGGTTCGAAGGATCCACGACGATTTGCGGGTCGCTGTCGGCAAAGGCGCTGACGTCGGTATCCAGCAGCAGGGTTTTCACGCCGTCAGGCACCGGTAATTGACCGGTCAGCGACGCCTGGGCCAGCAGCAGCTGGATGCCGCTGTCTTGCATCATGTAGGCCAGGCGGTCCTGCGGGTAGGTTGGATC
>NZ_JACARS010000213.1:0-11433 GCF_013386485.1 Pseudomonas sp. P7758
CGCCGGCTCAGCGGTACAGAATCCCGCCATCAATCAACGGCGATTGCCCGGTCATGTAATCCGAATCCGGCCCCGCCAGGTACGACACCAGCCCCGCCACATCCTCCGGCGTTTCCGCCCGGCCCAACGCAATCCCGTCCACATACTTCTTGTACGTCGCCCCCACCTCGGCGCCGGTAATCCCGGCCATGCGCTTGTCGATCTCGACCCACATGTCGGTGCCCACCACACCCGGGCAGTAGGCGTTGACGGTAATCCCGTCAATGGCCAGTTCCCTCGCCGCGGCCTGGGTCAGCGCACGCACGGCAAACTTGGTGGCCGAGTACACCCCCAGCAGCGCAAAGCCTTCATGGCCGGCAATCGAGCAGGCATTGATGATCTTGCCCTTCTGCTTCAGCGCCTTGAATTTCTTGCCTGCGGCCTGGATGCCCCAAAGCGTGCCCTGCACGTTGATACGCAACGTGCGGTCGACTTGTTCCGGGGTTACGTCCAGCAGTGCGTCAATCTGTGCGACACCGGCGTTGTTGATGATGATGTCGAAGCCGCCCAGGGTCTGGTGGGCATGGTCCACCGCCGCGACCACTTGCTCCAGCTTCGAGACATCGGCGACATACACCGAGGCCTTGCGCCCCAGTGCAACCACCTCGGCCGCCACCGCTTCAATCTTCGCGCTGTTGATGTCCACCAACGCTATGTCGGCGCCGTCCCGCGCCAGGCGCAGGGCGATGGCCCGGCCGATGCCCTGCCCGGCGCCGGTCACCAGTGCAACTTTTCCAGCGATACTCATGACGATCTCCTTCAACGGTGAGAGAAGCCTTGTCTATCGCAGTTGCCAGGGGCCGCTGTCGAGCAGCAGCAGGATTGATCTGCGGGCTGAGACGGGACGTCTCAAAGCGAACCATTCTCGAAAACTTGTAAAACGCCGCCGTTATGCCTAGCTTATGCGCCCTCCGCTCTGCGCTCTCAGGCCTTCCCCCATGGTTTTGCGTCTTCGCCCCGCTGCCCCTTCACGTTTTGCCCTCGGCCTGTTGCTCAGCGCAGGTATTGGAAGCAGCCAGGCGGCTGATATCGAGCTGCCGGAGGTGAAGGTCCAGGGCCAGGATGAATCCGGCTATAACACCGACACCGCGTCGGTGGGCGCTTTCAATGAGGCGCCGTTGCTCGACACGCCGGCCTCGATCGCGGTGTTCAACGAGTCGTTGATCAAGGACCAGCAGGCGCGCTTGCTCAGCGAAGTGCTGCGCAATGACGCCTCGGTGGGCGACAGCTATGCGCCCATCGGCTACTACGAAAACTTCGTGGTGCGCGGTTTCTCGCTGAATGCCGCCAGCAGTTACAAGATCAATGGCCGCACCATCACCGGCGAGCAGAACGTTGCCCTGGAGAACAAGCAGCGCGTGGAGCTGCTCAAGGGATTGTCGGGTATGCAAAGCGGGATTTCCGAGCCCAGCGGCGTGATCAATTACGTGACCAAGCGCCCGGAGGATGTGCGCTCGGTGACGGTGTCCACCGATGATCGCGGCAGTGGTTACCTGGCCACCGACGTGGGCGGCTGGTTTGGCAGCGAGCAGCAGTTCGGCCTGCGCGCCAACGTGGCCCATGAAGACCTGCATTCCTATGTCGAACATGCCAATGGCCACCGGGATTTCCTGTCCCTGGCGTTCGACTGGAACATCAGCCCCGACGCGGTATTGCAGCTGGATGCCGAGTATCAGAACAAGCAACAGCGCTCGGTGCCGGGTTATCAGCTGCTGGGCGGGACCGAGGTGCCGCACGACGCGTCGCCGAAAAAACTGCTGGGGCATCAGAGCGGTGCGAATCAGGTAGGGATTGATTCGCTGAACCTCAACGGCAAGTTTGAATATCGCTTCAGTGACCAGTGGAAAGGCAGCGTCAGCGCGGCACGCAGCAAGGTGGTGATTGATGATTACAGTTCGTTTGCGTGGGGCTGCTACGGGTCCGCGAGCTGTGCCGGGGCCAAGGTACCGAACTACTTCAGCCCGGAAGGCAACTACGATATCTATGACTTCCGCAGCCCTGATGACACCCGGCGCGATGATGAAATCCAGGCCGCGATGACCGGGTTGTTCAATACCGGTGGCCTGGGGCATGAGTTGACGTTTGGCAGCAGTGCGTTTCGGCGAGTGGTGGACAAGCGCGAATCGGTCAACGAGATGATTGGCTCCGGCAATATCAATCAGGACCCGGAAAACTTCGCGCCCACCGATAAACCCCTGAACGATAGCCATCGCAACCTCGACAGCCGCCAATACGGCCTGTTCGTCACCGACCGCATCAGCTTCAACGAGCAATGGCAGACCATCGTGGGTGGCCGCGAAGTGCGCCTGGACGAAAAGGCTTTCGATGATCAGGGCAACGAGTCGCGCCACACCCGGCAGTATGTGTTCCTGCCCCAGGCGGCGCTGATCTACAAACCGATTGAAAACCTGTCGCTCTACACCAGCTACAGCAAAGGCCTGTCCCTGGGCGGTACCGCGCCGTGGTTTGCCCTGAATAAAGATGAAACCCTCGCCCCGACAGTTTCCCGCCAGATCGAAGCCGGGGTGAAATACGACTGGCGCCGCATCAGCTTTGCCGCCGCGATCTTCCAGACTCGCCAGGCCTATCAATATGCCAGGCCGGATGACGCCGGCGACTACACCTACGTGCAACAGGGCGAGCAGAAAAACACCGGCCTGGAATTGTCCGCCAACGGCTGGGCCACCCAGCGCTTGCAGATCGCCGCCAGCGTCGCGGCCATCCGTGCACGGGTGACGGGCAGCGGCACGCCGGAATACGAAGGCCATCAGGCGATCAACGTGCCGAAACTGCGGGCCAGTCTGTACGCCGACTACGCCCTGCCCTGGGTCGACGGCCTGGCGCTGCTCGGCGGCGTGCAATACAGCGCCAACAAGTACGCCAATCGCACCGGTGATGTGGAAGTGGGCGACTACGCCATCGTCAACGTCGGCAGCCGCTACACCACCAAACTCGATGGCTATGAAACGGTGTTTCGCCTGAGCGTCGACAACCTGTTCGACAAGCGTTACTGGCGCGATGCTGGCGAATACATGGGCGATGACTACCTGTTCCAGGGTGCGCCGTTGACGGCGCGCTTGAGTGCCACGGTCAATTTCTGACGGTACGCGGGATCGCCAGGCATAGCGCCGCCAAGGCGCACACCAACAGGGTCCAGCCCAACTGCTGGACCCAGGCTGCCAGGGTCAACCCCACCCCGATCACCAGGTAATACAGCAAACCGAACAAGGCACCGGCGGTGCCAAGGCGGTCGCGATAAGCCGTGAGTGCCGCCCCCAAGACATTGGGAATCGCCATGCCGAAGGCCATGACCACCAACAGCATCGGCAACACGAACAGCCAACGGTCCTGTAACAGCACCACCAGCACGCTGCCCACTAACATCACGCCACCGGCTGCCAGCACCAGCTGTTCGCTGCCGGCCCCGCGCTTGAGCAACCCCTTGTTGAGCCAGGCCCCAAGCCCCGAGCCCAACGCCAGCAGGACGCCGCTGTAGCCGAACTGCTCGGCAGACAACCCCAGGCGCTGGAACACAAACGGCCCCAGGCTGTAATAGCTGAACAGCGCGATATTGAAGACCGCGACCAGCCCCACCGAACGCCACAGCGCCGCATCCTTGAGCATCAGGCCCAGGGTGCCGCGCAACGACGCTGTGGGCAGCGAGGCCGGGCGGGTTTCCGGCAAGGCCCACAGGCACCAGGCCAATAACGTCAGCGCCAGCAGCAACAAGCCTGTGAGCACCCCGCGATAGCCAAAGTGCTGCACCAGGCCCGCGCCAGTGAACAGGCCAATGGCGGGGCTGGCCGCCAGGGCAATGCCCACGACTGAAAACACCTGCGCCAGCCCGGCACCGCTGAAGCGGTCGCGCAGCACGGTTTGCGTCACCACCGACCCCACCGCCGCACCAAACGCCGCCAGCGCCTGGGCCAGCAACAGGCCGTTGAACGAACGCACGCCCAAGGCCAGCGCTGTGGCCGCGCCATAAAGGGCCAACCCGGCCAGCATCACCGGGCGCCGGCCGAAGCGGTCACACAAGCGTCCCCACACCACGACCCCGAACGCGAAGGCCAGAAAGTACACCGACAAGGTCTGCCCCGCCGCCTCGGGCCCTACCGCAAACGCCTGGCCGATATCCGCCAGCGCAGGGCTATACAGGGTTTGTGCGATTTGCGGGAACATCAGCAGCGCCACCGCCAGCACCAGCAAGTTTTTCAACATCATCCAGACGCTCTTCACGAGTAAACAGGCCAGGGAGTCTAAACAGCGGCAGCTGGCGTATTATCCAGACTTCGACACCTTATCAATGAAATCGGACATCCCATGGCATGGCTGGCGGCGCAGACACCTTTCGATCCCGACCGCTTCGACGCGCCCGTGGTGGGCATCGCCGCCCTGCTGGGTGATCACGACTCCGGTGTACATCAGCATCAGCGCGGGCAATTGCTGTTCACCCAACAGGGCTGCACGCGCATTACCCTGGCCAACCAGCTGTGCCTGTTGCCGCCCACTCGGGCAGCGTGGATTCCCGGCGGTGTGCCGCACCGGGCAGTGATGCAACAGACCGTGGATTACCGTTCGGTGTATGTCAGCCCGGCATTGGCCGGGCAGTTGCCGGCACAAGTGCGGGTGATTGAGGTGAGTGCGCTGCTGCGGGCGGTGCTGGAGCCGATGGCAATGGCGGCGTTCGACACCGATTGGCAACAGGGCAAATACGCGCATTTGCTGGCGCTGTGCCTGAGTGAAATCCGCGAGGCGGTCGAGCAACCGCTGCTGCTGCCCCTGCCCACGGACAAACGCCTGGCGCCGTTATTGCAGAACCTCGACACCCTGCCGCCGGAGCTGCAAGCCTTGCAACGCCAGGTGGCCGCCAGCGGCAAAACCATCGGCCGGATCTTCCTGCGGGAAACCGGCATGGGCTATCAGCAATGGCGCCAGCAGTGGCGCCTGATGCGCGCCATCGAGCTGCTCGCCACCGGGCTCAGTCTCGGGTACTGCGCCTTTGAGTTGGGCTTTGCCAGTGACAGTGCGCTGATCGCCTTCTTCAAGGCCATGACCGGCGCCACGCCACGGGGTTACTTCAAGTGAATGCCGACTGGCTGTAACCCGGTGGTAGATCGGCTTCACTGATCGTTCCCGCGCTCTGCGTGGGAATGCATCCCGTGACGCTCCGCGTCACCCGTACGCAAGACTTGAGCCTTGCATCGCCCGCTGGACGCAGAGCGTCCGGGGCGGCATTCCCACGCAGAGCGCGGGAACGATCAGTCATCCCGGCGTCTTGTCGGGTTATTTAGGCATCTTGCGAAAACCCACCGCCAGACGGTTCCAGCTGTTGATGGTGGCGATCGCCACGCTCAGGTCGACTTGCTCTTGCGGGCTGAAGTGGGCGGCCAGTTCGGTGAAGTCTGCATCCGGTGCGTGGGTCTGGCTGAGCAGGGTCAGGCTTTCGGCCCAGGCCAGCGCGGCACGTTCACGGGGGGTGAAGAACGGCGTTTCACGCCAGGCCGACACGGTGTACAGGCGGCGCTCGGTCTCGCCCCCCTTGCGGGCGTCGGCGGTGTGCATGTCGAGGCAGAAGGCGCAGCCGTTGATCTGCGACACACGCAGGCGCACCAGCTCCAGCAGCGGCAGTTCGATGGACAGTTTGCCGACGGCAGCCTCCAGGGCCAGCATGGCTTTCATGGCATCCGGGGAAGCGGTGTAGAAGTCGGTACGAGCTTGCATGGTGATACTCCAGAACAGTGGGGATTGGTGTCTAGAGTAGTGACGAGGGGGCATTGGACAAATAGCCAATCCGGGGAAAGATCAGGTAGCCAATGGGGCCAATCCTGACGATCACCCCGGCCCTGCGCCTTCACCGCGAAACGCACTGGGGCTCAGCCCGGTCCAGCGCTTGAACGCCCGCCGAAAACTGCGCACATCGCTGTAGCCAACTTCCTCGGTGATCCGTTCGATGGACAACCCCGGGTTGCTCAGCAAGCCCATGGTCCTTGCCCTGCGCACCTGTTCCAGCAAGCCCTCGAACGTCAGCCCATGCTCGGTCAGGCGCCGGCGCAAGGTACGCCCGCTCATGTTCAAGTCACTGGCGACCTTTTCCAGCTGGCTGCCCTGCAAATCCCGGGAAATCGCGCGCTCCACCGCCTGGATCAAATCCATTTTCTGATGCAGTTGCGCGCTTTCCAGTTCCAATAGTTCCAGGGCCTGGCGCAAGGCCAGGGCATGGTGATTGGGCAGCCGCACATCCAGCCAGTGGCTGGCCAGGACCATGCGGTTATGCAGGCAGCCAAAACGCACATCCGCACCCAACAGCTGGTGATAGTCAGCGACATAGGTGGGCGCGGCGTGGATAAATTCGACCCGCAGCGGCATGAAGCCCTCGCCCACCAGGGCGCGGCCATACACCATCAGGCTGGCGAAGAACTCCTCGGCGGCAAACACCTGCACCTCGGCGTAGGGCAGCAGGCATTCGATATCGACGAAAACTTCCTGGGGACCTTCATGGGTGCGCGAGGTGGCGATACCGCCGGAGGTGTGCTGATGACGTTCCCCGATGGCAAACGCATCGCGCAACGTCTTGCACAGTGAAATCACATGGCCGAGCAGGCCCAGGGTGCCGAGTACGTTCTGATGGCCTACCCACAGGCCCAGCCCCTGGTCGGGCAACACCTTGAGTGCACGCTGGATCATCGCTACCGCCTGGCGATAGGAAATGCGCTGGGCCGGGTCGTCCAGGTCGGCCAGGGTGAATCCCAGGCCACGGCACAGGTGCTCGGCGCTCGCGCCTTTTTGCGCGACCACTTGGCCGAGGGTTTGCAACAGAAATGGCGAGACCAGGGCCAGATCATAGTGCGGATCAACGGCTTTCCTTTGCATGGATCTTCGATTCCCGACTGAGTGCTTCAGTTCTTGTTTTGGAAACATCCTGACAATCATAGGCTCTTGCAAGAACTGCTGCACTCTGGATGAAAGCTGTCCGCCAAAGTCCCCCTATGTGGCCGCCAATACCCTGCCCCGCCGGGCGCCGAGGGCTTATTTCTATAGGCAGCGTCGTCCTGATAATAATAATGAGCCCAGACATGAACACGACCCGTGCGTTTTACCCCGTGCAACTCGCCCTGTTGACCCTCATCAGCCTGCCGGCCCTTGCCACCGAAGGCGGCGTCGACAACATCGGCCCCGGCACCGATGGCTTCTACATCCTGCCGCTGGACGTCAACAACCTGCCCGACCACATGTTCGCCTTCAACATCTATTACAACCACTACGAAGCCAGGAAGCTCGATATCAGCTCGTTGGGTGGCAAGGTGCCGGACGTGAAGATCAAGTCCGACGCGATCATCCCGCGCCTGGATTACCTCAGCCCGTTGCGGGTATTCGGCGGGCGCCTGGGCGGCTACATCGCCCAGCCGTACCTGAAGCAACAGGTGTCGCTGTTCGGCATGTCCGACACCCGGGAAAGCATGGGCGACACCACCGTGGCGCCGATCATCCTCTGGGACCTGGGCAAGAACCTGACAGTGGGCACCGCCCTGGAAATCACCCTGCCCACCGGCGAATACGACGCCACGCGCCTGGCCAATACCAGCAACAATTTCTACACCTACAAACCGTTGGTGTCGGCGACCTGGATGCCCAACGAGCGCACTGAGCTGTCGATCAAGACCACCTACAGCTTCAACAAGGAAAACCCCGACACCCATTACCGGTCGGGGCAGATTTTTCACTTCGACTACTCGGCCAGCTACAAGGTGACGGATAACCTCAGCCTTGGGCTCAACGGCTACTACCTCAAGCAGACCACCGACGATAAGCAATACGGGCATACCGTGGTGAACATCTATGGCGAAGATGTGGATGACGGGGTCAAGGGCCAGGTGTTTGCGATCGGTCCGGCGGTGTATTTCACCTTCCTCAAGTATGCGAGTGCCGAGGTGCGCTGGGCCAAGGAGTTTGATGTGCAGAACCGGCCGGAAGGCGACATGTTGTGGGCGAAGTTGACGATTCCGTTTGCCCTGTAAACCCGACAAAAACTGTAGGAGCGAGCTTGCTCGCGAAAAACGTCAACGATAACGCGGGCTGCCTGGAAGACCGCGTCGTCCTTGGGTTTTTCGCGAGCAAGCTCGCTCCTACAGTGGGACGGCGTTGTCAGGTGTAGACCGGCCAGGTATCGACGATTTTCCCGCCCCGCACTGCCAGCAAATCCCCGAACTGCAACAGCACGAACTCACTCTGGGTCGGACGCAGGAACACTTGGTCTTCCACGTTCAGCCCCACCTTGGGCGAACCATTGACCATCTCCTGATTGGAGCTGCGCCCGTACAGGTCATTACTCTGCAAGCCCTTGGGCGATTCAAACTCGGCCATCCAGTTACCCCCATAAATAAAGAACGTGGCGCGCTGATTCGCATCCCACCACGAGAACAACCGCGACTTGCCATCCAGCGCCGGAATGTCCACCGGCCCGGTGCTTTTCAACACGGGCGTGGCGATATAGGCCGCCGGCACATGCTCGCTCAGCGACGGCAAGTCATAGTGCGTCGGCTTGAGCAACGCCGTGCCCACCGACACCTCGCTGCTGAGCTTCTCCTGCTCGTGAATGCGATAGCTCGGGCTGCCTGCCGTATTCAACGTCAGCCCGTCGCGCCACAGCGGCGCAAAGTGCTGGCGGGTGTAATCCACATAGCCGTTGTAGCGCTGCATGACTTTGTCGAACAGGTCCTGGGGCGAGCCGAGAATCCCCGGCACGCCCATGCCCACGAACGGGTCGTAGCCCATGAACCCACTGAATTCCAGCTGCTGCGGATGAGCGCTGATCAGCGTGAGCATTTGCCCCAGTACCGCGTTGTCGCTGATGCCGCCGCGATGCAGGCCCACATCCAGCTCGATATTGACCCGCAGTTTGGTGCCCAGCCCCTGGGCCAGCGCCAGGTATTGTTGCAGGCGCTCGGGCGTGTCCAGCAGCCATTGCAGCTGGCGGGACGGGTCGAACGGGCCCTTGTGGGTTTGGTAAAACAACTCGGCGGAACGCACCGGCAACGGCTTGCCCAGCAGGATGTCGGCGTCGGGAAACACCTGGGCGTCGTGATTCAGAAATGGCTGATGAAACGACATCAAGCGCTGGGTGCCGGCTCGCTTGGCGATGTACGCCAGCAGCCCCGGCGACGGCAGGGATTTCTCCACCAGCCGCAGATGTTTGCCGCCGCGCTGCACTGACTGCATCACCACGTCGATGTTGTGGTCCAGGCGATCGAGGTCGATCAGCATCACCGGGCGCATCGGCCCATGGGCCTTGAGTTCCTGGTTGAGGCTGCGGAAATACTCGGTGTAAGGGCTGCCCCGGTCGCCCGGCCTCAGCAAGATGGCACCACCCACCAGCAACACGCCGGTGCCGAGCATGAAATGTCTGCGGTTCATCAGGCCACTCCCAGAATAGACGACAGGTGCGCATTGAGGAATTTGCCGCTGGGGTCCAGCTCGCGGCGCACTCGGGTAAATTCCTCCCAGCGCGGATACAGCGGCTGCAAGGTGCGCGCATTGAGGGTGTGCAACTTGCCCCAGTGCGGGCGACCGGCGTATTTCCAGAAGATCGGTTCTACGGCGGCGAAGAAGTTGTGGTGGTCCATGGTGTAGTGCTGGTGCACGGAAATCGAACAGCTGTCGCGGCCCTCGAACATGCTCAGCGGAATGTCATCGGCCTTGACGTAGCGGTACTCGATGGGAAACCAGGTGCGCAGGTCCTTGTCGTTGATCAGCTTGAGGATTTCCCGCAGGCATGCCGGTCCGTGCTCGGCGGGCACCGAATATTCCATCTCGTTGAAACGCACGTTGCGCACGTTGGCGTACACCTGGAACGACTCGGCCACGCGGTCATCGAAGCTGGCAAAAAAGCGCAGGCTGTTGAGCAAGGTACGCCGGGCCTCGGGGAAATCGCTGCCGTATTTGTCGAGTTTCTCGATGATCGATACAAACTCGTTGCCGCCCGCCTCCGCCGGGTCGATGGGCGGGGTTTCGGGGTCGGTGGTTTCGTTCAGGGCGATGGACAGGGCGTAGTCGGAATGGGTCACCACGAGCATTTCCCAGTGCTGGTTTTCCCGGGTGTTCTTAGCCACGTCCTCCAGCAGTTCTTCAGTCTTGGCGATCCACTGGCGCTCCCTCAGGCGGTACGGTGCGCGGTTTTGCAGGCGGACCTGGGTGGCCACGCCGAGGGCCCCGAGGGACACCCGGGCGGCACTGAACACCTCGGGGTGACGCTTGGCGTCGCACTCCAGCACCTCACCCTGGGCGGTCACCAGTTGCAGGCCGGTGACGCAACCGGAATATGAGGTGAAGCCCACACCGGTGCCGTGGGTGGAAGTGGAGATCGCCCCGGCCAGGGTCTGGTAGTCGATATCCGCCATGTTCGGCAGCGCCTGCCCAACGTCTTTCAAGGCCTGGCCCATGCGCGACATCGGCGTGCCGGCGGCGAAGGTGGCCTGCACGGTTTGCGGGTCGTGATCCAGCAGGCCATTGAAGTAACTCAGGGACAGCAGCGTGCCGTCGGTGGGCACCAGGGCACTGAACGAATGGCCCGAGCCCACCGGCCGCACCTTGCCCGGTGCCTGGCCGATGACCTGCACCAGTTCATCAAGGTTCTTCGGCGCCAGCCGCGCCAGGGGCAGACAGGTTTGCGCCCCCGACCAATTGCGCCAGGGAATCAACCGCGGTGCCCGGGCCAGCTGGGCCAGTACCGGGTTACTGGTCAATGCCATGAACGCGCCGGCTACCGCGCCGCGCTGCAATAATTCTCGCCGTGAAAGCCCCATCGCCTACCCCGTTATTCTTATTGGATGTGTTGACCCGACATAAAGCTGATCAGCCCCAGGAATTGCTCTTCGGAGCACTGCACGCACATCCCCATCGGGGGCATGCCGTTGTAGCCATTGATGGTGTGGTCCAGCAGGGTGTCCGGGCCCTGGGCAAGGCGCGGGCTCCAGGCCGGGCCGTCACCGGTCAGCGGCGCACCGGAGGCCGGGTTGGCGTGGCACAGCTTGCAACTGGTGTCGTAGACCTGGGCCAGGGCTGCGTCGCCGGGCATGGCATTGGCCGCCGTGGCGCGTTCGGGGGGATGTTTCGGTTTGTCGTCACAGGCTGTCAGCAGGCAGGTCACGGCCAGCAGCAGACTGATGCGACGGGGGTTGATTGCCCGCATAGCCACCTTCTCTCTTATTGTGTGAAAGCGTGATCCACACTAAGGCAGCCAGGGCGCGGCGTTGAGGGTATTGGGGGACAGAAAGGGGGGCTTGGGCGGACAGTTGATTGAGCCGCAACGCCGATCAAATGTGGGAGCGGGCTTGCTCGCGAATGCGGTGCGTCAGGCACAAAATTTTTAACTGATACAACGCATTCCCGAGCAAGCCC
>NZ_JACARS010000214.1:0-3439 GCF_013386485.1 Pseudomonas sp. P7758
GAACCCTTCGGCGCCCTCGACCCGGGCATTCGCAAAGACATGCACCTGCTGTTGCTGGAGCTGTGGCGCGAAACCAGGCTGACGGTGTTCATGGTCACCCACGACCTCAGCGAAGGCTTCAGCCTCGGCACCCGCTTGCTGGTGTTCGACAAGGTGCGCCTCGACCCCCACGCCCCCGGCGCCTACGGCGCCCGCATCACCTACGACATCCCTTTGAACAGCGAGCGCCGCAAGGCGATCGCCGCCGAACTTGGAGCCACTTCCAAATGACCGACTCAACTCAATTGTTCCCACCTTTCGCCGAGGAAATGCTCCCCGGCGGCGGCCACCGTTCCTTTGTGCTCAAGCGCGGCCAACTGCTGCGCCTCACCGACATTCGCGGCGGCGCCAACGTCAGTTTGACCCTGCTCAATGCCAATGAAAAAACCGAGCGCCTGAACCTGCCCGACAGCCTCAAATGCCAACACACCGCCAAGCTCACCAACGGCCATTGCCTGTACTCGGACATGGGCCGCGTGCTGGCTGCCATCACCGCCGACACCTGCGGCTGGAGTGACAGCATCGGCGGCGTGTCATGCGCCTCCGAGGTCGCGGAAAAATATGGCAAAGGCCGCTATCAAGAGCTGCGCAACGGCTTCTACCGCAACGGCACCGACAACCTGCTGGCGGAACTGGGCAAGTGGGGCCTGGGGCTGTCCGACCTGCTGATGACCCTCAACCTGTTCAGCAAAGTCACGGTAGATGAAGCTGGCAGCCTGCACTTTGTCCCCGGTCACTCCAAGGCCGGCGACTACATCGAACTCTACGCACCGATGGACACACTGGTGGTGCTCACCGCGCTGCAACATCCCATGGACCCCAACCCCGAGTACGCGCCGCAGCCGCTGAAACTCAGCTGGATGAACGCCGACCCAAGCGTCGCCGAACACTGCCGTACCTCGCGCCCGGAAAACGAGCGCGGCTTTATCAACACCGACCGTCTGTTCGCCTGAGGACCTGCCATGTCTATCGCACTCGCCAAACAACCGGACGCGGCCCTGTACCGCGCGACCATTCCCGCCGGCGAACCCTGGCTGATGGAAGTCAAGGCCGGCCAGACCCTGCGCATCCTCGACCTTGAGGGCAACCAGGCGGTCGACACGCTGTTCTACAGCCTGAAAAACCCCAGGGAACGCTACGACGTGCAGCGCACCCTGCGTCGGCAAAACAGCGTGTACCTGAGCACCGGCAGCGTGCTGTATTCCAACCTCGGCCAGCCGATGCTGACCATCGTCGACGACACCTGCGGACGCCACGACACCCTTGGCGGCGCCTGCGCCCAAGAGAGCAACACCGTGCGCTACGCCCTGGAAAAACGCTACATGCACAGCTGCCGTGACAACTATCTGCGGGCCTGTGCCCACGATGGCCGGCTGGGTAAAAGCGACATCGGGCCGAACATCAATTTCTTCATGAACGTGCCGGTGACCGCCGATGGCGGGTTGACCTTCGAGGACGGGATTTCCGCCCCCGGCAAGTACGTCGACCTGCGGGCCGAGATGGACGTGATCGTACTGATCTCCAACTGCCCGCAACTGAACAACCCGTGCAACGGCTACAACCCAACCCCTGCGGAGTTACTGGTATGGAACTGAAGATCAAGCGGTTGCGCCAGTGGTTGTTCGCCCTGTGCCAGGCTCGCGCCGGGCAGTGCCTCCGAAAACGCTGAAGATCACCTGTGGGAGCGAGATTGTGTGGGAGCGGGCTTNNGCAAGCCCGCTCCCACACTCCACCTCCCACACTGACTGCATGCGCTGCGGACGACCGTAGCGCCACCCACATTTGCGGGACGGCCCGCATCCCAGGACAAGGCCGAGCACTCATCGGCCTGCGGGGTTTTGCCATGTTCGAAAAACTGTTGATCGCCAACCGTGGCGCCATCGCCTGCCGCATCCTGCGCACCTTGCGTGAGCTTTCGGTCAAGGGCGTGGCGGTGTATTCCGAAGCCGATGCCGCGAGCCTGCATATCCAGCAAGCGGATGAGGCCTACAGCCTGGGCGAAGGCGCGGCGGCCGGCACCTATTTGTCGGTGGAGAAAATCCTCGCCACGGCCAAGGCCTGTGGCGCCACCGCGATTCATCCCGGCTATGGCTTTCTATCGGAAAACGCCGCCTTCGCCGAAGCCTGCGAAACAGCAGGCATCGCCTTCGTCGGCCCGACGCCGGAACAGCTGCGGGTATTCGGCCTCAAGCACACCGCGCGCGCGTTGGCCAGGCAGCACAACATCCCGCTGCTGGAAGGCACCGAGCTGCTCAACAGCCTCGACGCCGCACTACTGGCCGGGGAAACCGTGGGCTATCCGATCATGCTTAAAAGCACCGCCGGTGGTGGCGGGATCGGCATGCGCGTGTGCCACAGCGCCGATGAATTGCGCGACTGTTTCGAGGCGGTGAAACGCTTGGGCCAGAACAATTTCAGCGATGCCGGTGTGTTTATCGAGAAGTACATCCAGCACGCCCGGCACCTGGAAGTGCAGGTGTTTGGTGACGGCTGCGGCGAGGTCATCGCCCTCGGCGTGCGCGACTGTTCGGTGCAGCGGCGCAACCAGAAAGTGCTTGAAGAAACCCCGGCGCCGAACCTGCCCGACGGCATGGCGGATGAGCTGTGCCGTGCCGCCATCACCCTGGCCAAGGCAGTGGATTACCGCAGCGCCGGCACCGTGGAATTTATCTTTGATAGCGCCGATGGCCGCTTCTATTTTCTGGAAGTGAACACCCGGTTGCAGGTGGAGCATGGCGTCACCGAGCAAGTGTGGGGCGTGGACCTGGTGCGCTGGATGGTGCAATTGGCCGCCGGGGAAATGCCGCCATTGCGGGAACTGCAACTGAAGCCTCACGGCCACGCGATTCAGGCACGCCTGTACGCCGAAGATCCGGGCCGGGAGTTTCAGCCAAGCCCGGGGCTTTTGACGTATGTGGACTTCCCGGTCGCTGAAGGCCTGCGCATCGACACGTGGGTGGAGGCCGGTTGCGAGATTCCGCCCTACTTCGACCCGATGATCGCCAAGCTCATCACCTGGGCGCCGACCCGCGAACAGGCACGCCTGGATTTGCATCAAGCCCTGAGCAACAGCCAACTGTACGGCGTGGAAACCAACCGCGATTATCTGCGCCAGATTCTGCTCGCTACACCGTTCGCCAGTGGCCATCCGTGGACGCGCTGCCTTGAAGATTTGGTGTACCACGCCAACACGTTTGAAGTGCTCAGCGCCGGCACGCAAACCAGTGTGCAGGACTATCCGGGGCGCCTCGGTTACTGGGCCGTAGGCGTGCCGCCGTCGGGGCCGATGGACAGTCGCGCGCTGCGCCTGGGCAATCGCCTGCTGGGCAATGCCGAGGGCACCGCTGCGCTGGAAATCACCATGAGCGGGCCGTTGCTGCGCTTCCATTGTGCGGCGGTG
>NZ_JACARS010000215.1:0-391 GCF_013386485.1 Pseudomonas sp. P7758
GACGTGACCACCCAGGCGCAGATTCTCGACCTGCTGCGCAAGATCCAGCAGGACAAGGGCATGGCACTGTTGTTTATCACCCACGACTTTGCCGTGGTCGAGGCGATTGCCGACCGGGTGCTGGTGCTGGAAAAGGGCCGGGTGGTGGAGCAGGGCACGGCCCCGGCGGTGTTGCGTGTGCCCCGGGAAGATTACACCCGGCAGTTGTTGGCGGCGGTGTCGGCGCAACCGCTGGTGCCACGTACGCAGGTGGCTGGCCCTGTGGTGCTGAAGGCCGAAGCGCTGGGCAAGGTGTTCCGCAGCCGCAGCGGTTGGTGGGGGCGGCGTACGACTCAGGCGTTGGATGCGGTTCAGCTGCAATTGCGTGAAGGCGAGACGTTGGGGATTGTGG
>NZ_JACARS010000022.1:0-45035 GCF_013386485.1 Pseudomonas sp. P7758
GACTGACAGACCGCCTTCGCGAGCAAGCCCGCTCCCACATTTGTTCAGCGGTGCTTTTGAAAATATTGTGCAATATGTTGCTATCTCACCCCACCCATTGAAACCACTGCCGACCCGCCCCATCTAACTTGCATACTTCCCTATGCAGGTGCCCCATGAGCGACCAGCAAGAATTCCCGGACATCGACCTCAACGACTACGCCGACCCGGAAAACGCTGAACACACTTCCGCCAACACTGGCTTGGCCCTCCCAGGGCAAAACCTGCCCGACAAGGTCTACATCATCCCGATCCACAACCGGCCTTTCTTCCCGGCGCAAGTGTTGCCGGTGATCGTCAATGAAGAGCCGTGGGCCGAAACCCTGGAGCTGGTGAGCAAGTCCGACCACCACTCCCTTGCCCTGTTCTTCATGGAAACCCCGCCTGAAGATCCGCGCCACTTCGACACCTCCAGCCTGCCGCTGTACGGCACCCTGGTGAAGGTGCNNNNCGCTCAACCCGCTGTACAGCGAAGAACTGAAGAACTACCTCAACCGCTTCAGCCCCAACGACCCGTCGCCGCTGACCGACTTCGCCGCCGCCCTCACCTCGGCCACCGGCACTGAACTGCAGCAAGTGCTGGACTGCGTGCCCATGCTCAAGCGCATGGAAAAAGTCCTGCCGATGCTGCGCAAGGAAGTCGAAGTCGCGCGCCTGCAAAAAGAAATCTCCGCCGAAGTGAACCGCAAGATCGGCGAACACCAGCGCGAGTTCTTCCTCAAGGAACAACTCAAGGTCATCCAGCAAGAGCTGGGGCTGACCAAGGACGATCGCAGCGCCGACGTCGAGCAATTCGAACAACGCCTGGTGGACAAGGTCCTGCCGACCCAGGCGCAGAAACGCATCAGCGAAGAAATGAACAAGCTGTCGATCCTGGAAACCGGTTCGCCGGAGTACGCGGTCACCCGCAACTACCTGGACTGGGCCACCTCGGTGCCGTGGGGCGTGTATGGCGAGGACAAACTTGACCTCAAGCACGCTCGCAAGGTGCTCGACAAACACCACGCCGGCCTGGACGACATCAAGAGTCGCATCCTCGAGTTCCTCGCCGTCGGCGCCTATAAGGGCGAAGTCGCCGGCTCCATCGTGTTGCTGGTGGGCCCGCCGGGCGTGGGCAAGACCAGTGTCGGCAAATCGATTGCCGAATCCCTCGGCCGGCCGTTCTACCGCTTCAGCGTCGGCGGCATGCGTGACGAGGCCGAGATCAAGGGCCATCGCCGCACCTACATCGGTGCGATGCCGGGCAAGTTGGTGCAAGCCCTCAAAGATGTGGAAGTGATGAACCCGGTGATCATGCTCGACGAGATCGACAAGATGGGCCAGAGCTACCAGGGCGACCCGGCCTCGGCCCTGCTCGAAACCCTCGACCCGGAACAGAACGTCGAATTCCTCGACCACTACCTGGACCTGCGCCTGGACCTGTCCAAAGTGCTGTTCGTGTGCACCGCCAACACCCTGGATTCGATCCCCGGCCCGTTGCTGGACCGGATGGAAGTGATTCGCCTGTCGGGCTACATCACCGAAGAAAAGGTCGCGATTGCCAAGCGTCACCTGTGGCCCAAGCAGCTGGAAAAAGCCGGCGTGTCGAAAAACAGCCTGTCCATCAGCGACGGCGCCCTGCGCGCCCTGATCGATGGTTACGCTCGCGAAGCCGGGGTGCGCCAACTGGAGAAACAGCTGGGCAAACTGGTGCGCAAGGCGGTGGTCAAGCTGCTGGATGAGCCGGACTCGGTGATCAAGATCGGCAACAAGGACCTGGAAGCCTCCCTGGGCATGCCGGTGTTCCGTAACGAGCAAGTGCTGTCGGGCACCGGTGTGATCACCGGCCTGGCCTGGACCAGCATGGGCGGCGCGACCCTGCCGATCGAGGCGACGCGCATCCACACGCTGAACCGTGGCTTCAAGCTCACCGGGCAACTGGGTGAAGTGATGAAGGAGTCGGCCGAGATTGCCTACAGCTACATCAGCTCGAACCTGAAGTCGTTTGGCGGTGACCCGAAGTTCTTCGATGAAGCCTTCGTGCACCTGCACGTGCCGGAAGGCGCCACACCGAAAGACGGCCCGAGCGCGGGCGTGACCATGGCCAGTGCGCTGCTGTCGCTGGCGCGTAACCAGCCGCCGAAAAAAGGCGTGGCGATGACCGGTGAACTGACGCTGACCGGGCATGTGCTGCCGATTGGCGGGGTGCGCGAGAAGGTGATTGCGGCGCGGCGCCAGAAGATTCACGAGTTGATCTTGCCGGAGCCTAACCGGGGGAGCTTTGAAGAGCTGCCGGAGTACCTGAAGGAAGGGATGACGGTGCACTTTGCCAAGCGCTTTGCGGATGTGGCGAAGGTGTTGTTCTGATAGTTATGTAGCGCCTGAGCTGGCCTCTTCGCGAGCAAGCCCGCTCCCACACTTGACCGAGTCCATGCTTTGGAATGCGGTCGAATGTGGGAGCGGGCTTGCTCGCGAAGAGGCCGGTGCAGCCAACACAACGCCATCTGTCATACCTTGTCTCATCTTCGGTTATGCTCGCCCTTCGTCGCCAAACAACGGAGCCCCCATGACCGCTGCCCGTCTGCTTCTCCCCCTGAGCCTTTGCCTGCTCGCCGCCTGCGCCAGTGCGCCGAAGCAAAACGTCACCGTGGAAAAACAGAGCGCCTGCCCGCTGCAACTCAAGACCGGGCAAAACCTGATCCTGACCCTGCCCAGCAATCCCACCACCGGTTACCGCTGGGCCATCCAGGACTCGGCCGGCGGCGTGCTGCGCAGCCTGAGCCCCGAGGTCTACAGCAACACCGACGACACCGGCGTGGTCGGCAGTGGCGGCCAATCCACCTGGCGCTTCCAGGCCTTCAACGCCGGCCAGGGCCGTTTGCGCCTCACCTCACAACAACCCTGGGAGCCGGAAGCTGAACCGGCCGAAACCTTCGACTGCGCCATTACGGTGAACTGATATGCCATGGATGATCCTTGCGTTGATGGGGGCGGTAACCTTTATCTACGGCCTGAGCACCCACGCCACCCTGCTCTGCCTGTTGGTAAAGCCATTGCCGGTACTGGCGCTGCTGGGCTGGCTGCATGATGCGCCGCCCACCGACTATCGACGCTGGATCAGCCTGGGGCTGATTTTTTCCCTGGTGGGCGATGTGCTGCTGGCCTGGCCCGGCGACCTGTTCATCTTCGGCCTCGGTGCGTTTTTGTTCGCGCACCTGGCGTACCTGAAAGCCTACTTGAGCGACTGCCGCCGCCCGGCCATTTTGCCGCTGGTGTTGGCGCTGGTGGTGGGTGCGATCTTGCTGAGCATCCTGATTTCCCATGGCCTGGGCCCATTGCTGGTGCCGGTGGTGGTTTATGCACTGGTGATCAGCGCGATGCTGTGGCGAGCGCTGGCACGATTGGGCAGCGATGTACCCAAGCGCTCGGCATACCTGGCGGCCGCAGGTGCGGCGTCGTTCGTGTTTTCCGACACGCTGATCGGGATCAATCGGTTTGTGGTGGCGTTTGAAGCGGCGCCGTATTTGCTGATTGTCAGCTACTGGCTGGGGCAGTGGGGCATTACGGCCTCTTCCTTTCCTCAGAAAAAAACCGTCAACCTGTAGGAGCTGGCTTGCCAGCGAAAAAACCCACAGTTGCCGCGTTCATCCAGAAAGTCCGCGTCATCGTTAACGAACATCGCCGGCAAGCCAGCTCCTACGCTAAAATGCCCGGCTTTCCCCCTTCGTCGCCGGAACAGCCGTGAGCAAAGAACCCGATCGCCTATTCGCCCAGCCCCTGCCCCAGGTGCCGGACTTCGCCTTCAACGAAGACGTGGTGCGGGTTTTCCCGGACATGATCAAGCGCTCGGTGCCCGGCTACCCGACCATCGTCGAAAACCTCGGCGTGCTCGCGGCGCAATTTGCCCAGCCCAATAGCGTGCTCTACGACCTCGGTTCGTCCCTCGGCGCCGTGACCCAGGCCCTGCGCCGTCACGTGCGCACCGACGGTTGCCGGGTGATCGCGGTGGATAACTCGGCGGCGATGGTCGAGCGTTGCCGCGAATACCTCAACGGCCAGGACTCGATGTTCCAGGAGTTGCTGCCGGTGGAGGTGATCGAGGGCGATATCCTCGCCCTGCAATTCCAGCCGGCTTCGGTAGTGGCGCTGAACTTCACCCTGCAATTTATCGCCCCCGAACAACGCCTGGCCTTGCTCTCGCGCATTCGCCAATCGCTGCTGCCGAGCGGCGCGCTGATCCTTTCGGAAAAGCTGCGCTTCAATGACCCGGAAGAACATGCGCTGCTCACCGATTTGCACATCGCCTTCAAGCGTGCCAACGGCTACAGCGAACTGGAAATCGCCCAGAAGCGCAGCGCCATCGAAAACGTCATGAAGCCCGACAGCCTCGAAGAACACCGCGAACGCCTGCTGGCGGCCGGGTTCTCGAAAGTCGTGCCGTGGTTCCAGTGTCTTAACTTTGCTTCGTTGATTGCCTTGCCATGATTGATCTGTCTCCCCTCGCCCGCCATCTGGTCGGCACTCCCCTGGCCGTATGGGCCCAGGGCCTGCAAGCGCAACTCGATGCAAAGATGGAAAAAGGCCATGGCGACCTGGAACGCTGGCAGAGCGCGCTGGATGCGCTGCCGAAGATCATGCCCAGTGAAATCGACCTGCTGAACGGCCTCGTGCTCGATACCGACTGCGACGACGACACCCGTGCGCAAATGCGTACTGCGCTGATGGGCCTTTGCCCGTGGCGCAAGGGCCCGTTCGATCTGTTCGGCGTGCACGTGGACACCGAGTGGCGCTCGGACTGGAAATGGTCGCGGGTCGCGCCGCACCTGGACCTCAAGGGCAAACGCATCCTCGATGTGGGTTGCGGCAACGGCTATTACATGTGGCGCATGCTCGGCGCCGGCGCCGACAGTGTGATTGGCGTTGACCCGAACTGGTTGTTCTTCTGCCAGTTCCAGGCGGTGCAGCGTTATCTGCCGACGCCCAAGGCCTGGCACCTGCCGTTCCCGTTTGAAGACCTGCCGTCGAACATGGAAGGCTTCGACACGGTATTTTCCATGGGTGTGTTCTACCATCGCCGCTCGCCCATCGAGCATTTGCTGGCGCTGAAGGATTGCCTGGTCAAGGGTGGGGAGCTGGTGCTGGAGACGCTGGTGGTTGAAGGCGATCAGCAGCAAGTGCTGGTGCCGGAAGACCGCTACGCGCAGATGCGCAACGTCTGGTTCCTGCCGTCGGTGCCGGCGCTGATGCTGTGGCTGCGACGCGCGGGCTTCAGTGAGGTGCGCTGTGTGGACGTGAGCGTGACCACGGTCGAGGAACAGCGCGGCACGGCGTGGATGAAGTATCAGTCCCTCAGCGACTTCCTGGACCCTGAAGATCACAGCAAGACCATCGAAGGGCTGCCGGCGCCGATGCGGGCGGTGATTGTCGCGAAGAAATAAGACTGCTGTTGTGTTGAAGAAATAAGACTGCTGTTGTGGCGAGGGAGCTTGCTCCTGCTGGAGTGCGCAGCGCTCCCCAGATTTTGGGGCCGCTACGCAGCCCAGCGGGAGCAAGCTCCCTCGCCACAGGGTATCGCGTCAGCCTTTGGCTCTTCGCGCCTTGAAGAACTCGCTCAACACCGTCCCGCACTCCTCGGCCAACACCCCGCCCTCATACAGCACCCGATGGTTGAGAAAGCCCTGGGTAAAAAACTGCCCCTGGCTTTGCACAATCCCGGCTTTCGGCTCCAGCGCGCCGTACACCACCCGGGCAATCCGTGAATGCACGATCAGCCCGGCGCACATGCTGCACGGCTCCAGCGTGACGTAGAGCGTACTGCCCGGCAGTCGATAATTACTGACAGCCTGAGCAGCGGCCCGAATCGCGACCATCTCGGCATGCGCACTGGGGTCGTTGCCGCTGATGGGGCAGTTGAAGCCGCGCCCGATTACTTCGCCATCCTGCACCAGCACCGCGCCCACCGGCACTTCGCCCAGCGCGGCACCCTGGGCAGCCAGGGCCAGCGCTTCACGCATGAAGTCCTGGTCGCGGCTGCGGTCGATAATCGCCGTGGGGCGAAACTGGCGCATCACGCCACCTCGATGGCGGCCATCAGGCCGGTTTCCATGTGGTCGATCACATGGCAGTGGAACATCCAGACACCCGGGTTATCCGCCACCAGCGCCACGCGGGCACGCTCGTTCTTGCCCAGCAGGTAGGTGTCGGTGAAGTACGGAATCACCTTGTGGCGGTTCGAGGCGATGACCTTGAAACTCATGCCGTGCAGGTGGATCGGGTGTTGGTACTGGGTCATGTTCTTCAATTCGAAAATGTAGCTCTTGCCCTTTGCAAGCTTGGCAATCGGGCGGTCGGCGCAGGTCTTGTCGGTGATGTCCCAGGCCTGGCCGTTGATCTGCCACAGGCTCGGTGGCTTATTGTCCACGTTCACCGAGACCGATCCAACCCATTCGAAATTGAAGTTGAGTTTCTCGGCATTGGCCAGGTCCGGCTCGGCAATCGGGTTCGCCGGCAACGCAGGCGGCCATTCGGTCGCCGTGTCGGTGCTGGCCACCGAGCGGAAGGTGCCCAGGCGTACCGGGCCGTTGCGGATCGACAATTCTTCACCGGCGGGCGGCGCCTTGATCGCCAGGCAGATGCGCATGCCAGGGCCGAGCCAGTATTCCTTGCCCAGCGGGCGCGGTTCGATGGGGTTGCCGTCCAGGGCATAGATCTGCGCTTCAACGTCGGGGATGTTGATGCGATAGGTCAGGGTGTTATCGAGGTTGAGCAGGCGCACACGGGTGATCTGCCCGGCCGGCAAATCAATCACCGCCTGGGACACGCCATTGATGGTCGACAGGCGTCCGGCGGTGCCGCCCCGGGCCGCTTCGCGGGGAATGCTGAAGGCGACAAAAGCGCCCTCTTCGTCCACGTGCCAGCTTTTCAGGCTCAGGGTGCGTTCGTGCTTGAAACCGGTGGGTTCGCGCTCCTCGATGATCAGCGGGCCCACCAGGCCACGGCCCAGTTCTTCGCTGCTGTTCACGTGGGGGTGATACCAATAGCTGCCGGCATCGGGCACGCGGAATTTGTAGTCGAAGTATTCGCCCGGCAGTACCGGCAATTGCGAGACATACGGCACGCCGTCCATTTCCAGCGGCAGGCGTATGCCATGCCAGTGGATGGTGGTGGCGACCGGCAGGTGGTTGATAAAGCGTACCCGCAGCCATTCACCCTGGCGCACTCGCAACTCGGTGCCCGGCGCCGAAGGGCCGAAGGCCCAGGCCTGGGTCTTGTGCCCCGGCACCAGCTCCACGTCCAGCGGCGCGGCGATCAGCTCGTAATCGTGCCCCGCCTCGGCCTCGGCCACCTTCCCGAGCCAGTAGCGATAGGCGCCACCGGCACCGACGCCCACCACCGCGAGACCGGCAAGACCACCCAGGATTTGTCGACGGGAAAACGATTGGGACACAACAACCTCACGTATCTGCCGCGGGTCCGAGACCCGCAAAGGGCAGATACCATACACCGGCATCACCTAAACAGTAAGGGTTCGCATTGCCACATGTGGGAGCGGGCTTGTGTGGGAGCGGGCTTGCTCGCGAAAGCGGCGTGTCAGACGATGCATGAGTAACAGACCCACCGCCTTCGCGAGCAAGCCCGCTCCCACATTGGATCTTCAGCGCTCTTTTTAATGTTTGGCGGCGGCCAGAATCAAGGCTTTCATCTCGGCGACGGCGCCTTTGAAGCCGACGAACAGCGCATGAGCCACCAGCGCATGGCCGATGTTCAGCTCGTTGATGCCCTTGATCGCAGCCACGGCTTCGACGTTATGGTAGTGCAGGCCGTGGCCGGCGTTGACGATCAGGCCTTCGCCCAGGCCGCAGTTGACGCCGTCGATGATGCGCTGTAATTCGTCGGCAACTTCGGTCGGCGTGGTCGCGTCGGCATAACGGCCGGTGTGCAGTTCGATGGCCGGGGCACCGACACGGCGCGAAGCTTCGATCTGGCGCTCATCGGCATCAATGAACAGCGAGACTTCACTGCCGATCTTCGACAGGCGCTCCACGGCAGCCTTGATCCGCGCTTCCTGGCCAGCCACATCGAGGCCGCCTTCGGTGGTCAGTTCCTGGCGGGTTTCCGGCACCAGGCAGATATGCGCCGGGCGGATGCGCTCGGCGAACGCCATCATTTCCTCGGTGACGCCCATTTCGAAGTTCATGCGGGTTTGCAGCACGTCCTTGAGCAGCAGCACGTCGCGCTCCTGGATGTGGCGCCGGTCTTCGCGCAGGTGCACGGTGATGCCGTCGGCGCCCGCTTCTTCGGCGTCCAGCGCGGCCTTGACCGGGTCCGGGTAACGGGTGCCCCGGGCCTGGCGCAGGGTGGCTACGTGGTCGATGTTCACGCCGAGAAGAATGCGATTGCTGGTGGTCACGAAAAGCGCTCCTGAAGAGGGAAGGAATCGCTGCACAGCATACACGGGGATGTCAGGGCTTTCGAAACAACTCGCGGCTGACCAGTGGTCGACCGCCCAGATGCACGGCCAGGGCTTGGCGCATCAGGCGCTTGGCGGCGGACAGGGCGCCGGGGGCGGTCCAGTCGGCTTCACTCATGGCGAGCAATTCGGTGCCCTGGAACAAGCCGGGTTGCAGCAGGTAGACCCGCTCCAGGCCTGCGTCCACTTGCAGGCGATACATGCCGTCGGCGGCGATGGGCTCGCCGTGCAGGTCGTTGCTCAGTTCGAAGCCGTAGCCCAAGTCATCCAGCAGGCGCCATTCGAATGCGCGCAGCAGCGGCTCCAGGGGACGGCCTTCGGCGAGGGCGAGCAAGGTGGCGGCATAATGATCGAAGACGCCGGGGTGCGGGTCTTCGGCGGGGAGCAGGCGGATCAGCAATTCGTTGAGGTAGAGGCCGCTGAACAGCGCCTCACCGTTGAGCCAGTTGGAGGCGCCGGCAGCTTCCATGCGGCCGACGTTCTTCAGCTCGCCGCGTCCACGAAACTCCACTTCCAGGGCCACGAAGGGCCGCGCCAGGGTGCCGGCCTTGCCGCGTGCACTGCGCAAGACCGCGCGCAGGCGGCCTTGGGGCGTGAGGAAGTCCACCAGGGCGCTGGTCTCGCGGTAGGCGCGGCTGTGCAAGACGTAGGCGGGTTGGCCGGTGGGTGGGGTTTGAGACATGGGGTTCTCGCTGCGGGAACACGGTCTGGAAAACAACGACTATCCAATGTTGGAGCGGGCTTGCTCGCGAATGCGGGGTGTCAGTCAACACATCTGGTGACTGACACCCCGCATTCGCGAGCAAGCCCGCTCCCACATTTGTCCTGCGGTGTTCCGGAGACCTGTTACAGGTCGCCGTAACCCAACGAACGCAACGCACGCTCATCATCGGACCAACCACCCTTAACCTTCACCCACAGGTTGAGCATGATCTTGGAATCAAACAGCAACTCCATGTCCTTGCGCGCTTCGGTGCCGATGCGCTTGATGCGCTCGCCCTTGTCGCCAATGATGATTTTCTTCTGGCCGTCACGCTCGACGAGGATCAGCGCATGGATATGCAGGGTCTTGCCCTGCTGCTTGAACTCTTCGATTTCGACGGTGATCTGGTACGGCAGCTCGGCACCCATCTGGCGCATGATTTTCTCGCGTACCAGTTCGGCGGCGAGGAAACGGCTGCTGCGGTCGGTGATCTGGTCTTCCGGGAAGAAGTGTTCGTTCTCCGGCAGGTAGCCAGCAATCACACGTTCCAGGGCTTCAAGGTTGTGCCCGTGCTGGGCCGAGATCGGCATGATCTGGGCGTTCGGCAGTTGTTCCTGCAGCCAGCTCAGGTGCGGCATCAGCTCGGCCTTGTCTTCGATGCGGTCGGTCTTGTTCAACGCGACGATCAACGGGCCGGTGACGTACTGCACGCGCTCCAGAACCATCTGGTCTTCGTCGGTCCACTTGGTGCGGTCGACCACGAAGATCACCACGTCGACGTCTTTCAACGCTGCCGAAGCGGTTTTGTTCATGTAGCGGTTGAGGGCCTTTTCGCCGCCTTTGTGCATGCCCGGGGTATCAACGTAGACAGCCTGTACGGCGCCTTCGGTCTTGATGCCCAGCATGTTGTGGCGGGTGGTCTGGGGCTTGCGCGAGGTGATCGCCAGCTTCTGTCCCAGGATGTGGTTCAGCAACGTGGACTTGCCCACGTTCGGACGGCCGACGATGGCAACATAGCCACAGCGAGTTGCGGTTGAATCAGTCATGGCCATTCTCCACGCCCAGGGCAATCAGTGCTGCAGCGGCCGCTACCTGTTCGGCAATACGACGGCTCACACCCTGACCTCGGCTTTTTTCATTCAGTAAGGTGATTTCGCATTCGACGAAGAAGACTCGGCAATGCGGTTCACCCTGGATATCCACCACTTCGTAACGCGGCAGGTCGCAACCACGGGACTGCAGGAATTCCTGCAGGCGGGTCTTTGGATCTTTGTTGGTGTCTACCAGCGTCAGGCTTTCGATTTCGGTCGACAGCCAGGCGACGACGCGCTCTTTCGCCGCTTCCATGCCCGCGTCGAGGTAGATCGCGCCGATCAGTGCCTCAAGGGCGTCGGCCAGGATCGACTCGCGACGGAAACCGCCGCTCTTCAGCTCGCCGGAGCCCAGGCGCAGGTAATCACCCAGGTCGAAACCACGGGCCAGTACAGCCAGGGTCTCGCCTTTCACCAGGCGCGCACGCAAGCGCGACAACTGGCCTTCGCGGGCCAGCGGGAAGCGATTGAACAGGGCTTCGCCGGCGACGAAATTGAGGATGGCATCACCGAGGAATTCCAGGCGCTCGTTGTTACGCCCGGCAAAACTGCGGTGTGTGAGGGCAAGGATCATCAATTCCTGATCCTTGAAGGTGTAGCCGAGCTGGCGCTCGAGACGGCTTAGAGAAACGCTCACGGTTTACCCACATTCAGTTCGAGGCACCGGTGGCCTGCGACGATTAACGCTGTGTTCAAATTCAAATCCTGGTGGTTGCTGCATGGGGCCTGGTTTTGTCCAAGCCCCAGAAAAGCATTCGGCGCTGTGTTCACAGCGCCGCATGGATTACTTGATCAGCCCGACCCGCGAGAAGTTCGGCAGGTGGCTGAGCTTGGGTTCCGGCCAACTCATCCATACCGCGAAGGCCTTGCCGACGATATTCTGGTCGGGGACCATGCCCAGCAGGTCCTTGGGAATATTCGGGTCATCCCAGTAGCGGCTGTCGTTGGAGTTGTCGCGGTTGTCGCCCATCATGAAGTAGTGCCCGGCAGGCACTGTCCACTGGTTGTCAGGCGGCGAACGGTAGCGGCTCATCTCCTTGCGGATTTCGTGCTCTACCGCCCCGAGTTTTTCCTGGTACAGCTCGGCGCTGCCCAGGGTGTTCGGCTCGGAGCCGATCAGTTTTTCTGCCACCGACTCGCCGTTGACGAACAGGCGCTTGTCGCTGGTGTAGCGAATCACGTCGCCCGGCAGGCCCACTACACGCTTGATGTAGTTGACGTTCGGGTCGCTTGGGTAGCGAAACACCATCACATCGCCGCGCTGCGGGTCACCGATCTCGATCACTTTCTTGTCGATCACCGGCAAGCGGATCCCGTAGGAAAACTTGTTCACCAGGATGAAGTCGCCCACGTCCAGGGTAGGTTTCATCGAGCCCGAAGGGATCTGAAACGGTTCCACCAGGAACGAACGCAGCACCAGCACGATGAACAACACCGGGAAGAACGACTTGCCGTATTCAACCAGCATCGGCTCTTTGTTCAGTTTCTCGATCACCGCCACATCGGGCTGGCTGACGCTGCCCTGATAGGACGCGATGGCTGCCCGGCGACGCGGGGCGAAGAACACCAGATCGAGCAACGCCAATAGACCGCAAACGGCAACGGCGATGACCAGCAACAGCGGGAAATTTAGTGACATAGGACCTAACTATCCAACCTGAGCACCGCAAGGAAGGCTTCTTGTGGAATTTCCACGTTACCCACTTGCTTCATGCGTTTTTTACCGGCCTTTTGCTTCTCGAGCAGCTTGCGCTTACGGCTGACGTCGCCGCCATAGCATTTGGCCAGTACGTTCTTTCTGAGTGCCTTGACGGAAGTCCGTGCAATGATCTGCCCGCCAATGGCGGCCTGGATCGCAACGTCGAACATCTGGCGCGGAATCAGTTCTTTCATCTTTTCGGTCAACTGGCGACCTTTGTAGTGCGCGTTGTCCTTGTGCACGATCAGCGCCAGGGCATCCACCTTGTCGCCGTTGATCAGTACATCCAGCTTCACCAGATTAGCTGATTGGTAACGGTCAAAATGGTAATCCAGCGAAGCATAGCCGCGGCTGGTGGATTTGAGACGGTCGAAGAAGTCCAGGACCACTTCGTTCATCGGCAAATCGTAGGTCACTTGCACCTGGGTACCGAGGAACAGCATGTCGTGCTGTACGCCACGCTTTTCGATACACAGGGTAATGACGTTGCCCAGATGCTCTTGCGGCACAAGAATATTGGCCCGCACGATCGGTTCGCGCATGTCTTCGATGGAAGACAGATCCGGAAGCTTGGACGGGTTGTCGACGTAAATCGTTTCACCGGTTTTCAGCGCCAGTTCAAAAATAACCGTCGGCGCGGTGGTGATCAGATCCAGGTCGTATTCGCGCTCGAGGCGCTCCTGGATGATTTCCATGTGCAGCATGCCCAGGAACCCGCAGCGGAAACCGAAGCCCAGGGCGTCGGAGCTTTCCGGGGTGTACTGCAACGACGAGTCGTTGAGGGTCAGCTTCTGCAGGGCTTCGCGGAAATCCTCGAAGTCGTCGGAGCTGACCGGGAATAGGCCGGCGTAAACCTGCGGCTGGATGCGTTTGAAGCCCGGCAGCACGTCGACGTCAGGGGTGGAGCTCAAGGTCAGGGTGTCACCTACCGGTGCACCGTGGATGTCCTTGATACCGGCGATGATGAAGCCTACTTCGCCGGCTTTCAGATCAGTGGTAGCCGTGTGCTTCGGGTTGAATACACCGACGCTGTCCACCAGGTGGATCTTGCCGGTGGACTTGACCAGGATCTTGTCGCCCTTCTTCACACGGCCGTGGCGTACGCGTACCAGGGAAACAACACCCAGGTAGTTGTCGAACCAGGAGTCGATGATCAACGCTTGCAGCGGATCTTCGTAGTTGCCGGTGGGGGCTGGAATGGTCTTGACCAGGCGCTCGAGCACCTCGTCGACGCCCAGGCCGGTCTTGGCGCTGCACTCGACGGCGTCGGTGGCGTCAATGCCGATGATCTTCTCAATCTCTTCCTTGACGCGGTCCGGATCGGCCTGTGGCAGGTCGATCTTGTTCAGCACCGGCATCACCTCCAGGCCTTGCTCGATGGCGGTGTAGCAGTTGGCCACGGACTGGGCTTCAACGCCCTGGCCCGCATCCACTACCAGCAACGCACCTTCGCAGGCCGCCAGGGAACGGCTGACTTCATAGGTGAAGTCGACGTGACCCGGGGTGTCAATGAAGTTGAGCTGGTACTTGATACCGTCTTTGGCGGTGTAGTACAGGGTTACGCTGTGGGCCTTGATGGTGATCCCGCGCTCGCGCTCGAGGTCCATGGAGTCCAGCACCTGGGCTTCCATTTCACGCTCGGCAAGGCCGCCGCACATCTGGATGAATCGATCGGCCAGCGTCGACTTGCCATGGTCAATGTGGGCGATGATGGAGAAATTGCGGATATGACTCAAATCACTCACGGATCAACACTCAAAAAGGCTGCAGGCAGACTGCCCGCTGAAAAATAGCCGGGAATTGTACCTGATGCGCAGACCAGACGTCATCCATGGCGACCAAGAACAAAAATGCCCCGGTCGTTCGAACGGGGCATTTTTTGTTCATAAGCGCGGGCTCAACCGGCCCGACGCAACAGCCAGAAGCCGGCCACGGCGCAGATGGCGGTCGGCACCAGCACCGCAAACAGCGGCGAGAAACCGAATACCAGGCTGGACGGCCCCAGCAGGTCCTGGGCGATACGAAAGGTGAAACCCACCAGTACGCCGGTAAACACGCGCTGGCCGAGGGTCACGGAACGCAACGGGCCAAAGATGAACGAGATCGCCATCAGCACCAGCGCAGCCGTCACCACCGGCTGCAACACCTTGACCCAAAACGCCAGCCAGTAACGGCCGTTGTTCAAGCCCTGGTCCTTGAGGTAATGGATATACCCCCACAGGCCGGAGATAGGCAGGCTTTCCGGGATCATCACCACGGTATTCAGCAATTCGGGCTTGAGGGAAATATCCCACTGCTCCGTCGGCACATTGATCACTTCGGTGGTCGATGCCGCACCCTTGCCGATATCACGGAAATAGGTGGTGGTCACATCGCTCAGTTGCCACTTTTCGTCGGCGTACTGTGCACGTTTGGCGAAGCTCGACGACAGCAGGTGACGTTCCTTGTCGAAGTGGTAGCGGGTGACACCCACCAGCAAGCCACCCGGCTGCACGGCGTTGATGTGGATAAACTCCTCACCCTGGCGGTGCCACAGGCCATGCTTGGAGCTCTGGGCGTCGCCCGAACCCTGGGCCAGGGCACGATTGGCCTGGGCCGTGGACTCGGCGGGAGGCGCCACGTATTCACCGATCAGCACGCTGACCACCATCAGCAACAGCATGGGCTTCATGACCGCCCACACGATGCGACCGATGGAAACACCCGCCGCGCGCATGATGGTCAGCTCGCTGTTGCTGGCCAGGCTGCCCAGGCCGATCAGGCAGCCGATCAGCGCAGCCATCGGCATCATGTCGTACAGGCGACGGGGCGCCGTCAGCGCCACGTAGCTCAGGACGTCGGTGACGGTGTAGGTATCGCTGACGTTGCCGACTTCATCAATGAAGGCGAACAACGAGGCCAGCCCCAGAATAATGCCCAATACCGCAAGGATTGCGACCAGGACGCTGCTACCAATGTAGCGGTCGAGCTTAACCACGGGCCATCTCCTTCACGCTGCGACGACTCCGCATCTTCAACCGCATCGGTTCCCAATAAAGCAGCCCCAGGCCAATGGCCAGGAAGACCCCGTGGACCCACCACAACCCAAGGGCCGGCGGCAGTTTGCCCTTCTCCAGGGAGCCGCGGGCGGAAATCAGGATGGTCAGGTAAGCCATATAAAGCAGGATCGCCGGCAGCAGCTTGAGGAAGCGGCCCTGGCGCGGGTTGACCCGGGACAGCGGCACTGCCATCAAGGTCACGATAAACACCAGCAACGGCAGGGAAATCCGCCATTGCAGCTCGGCGATCGAACGCAGTTCCTTGCTGCCGATCAGGTCTGGGGTCGGGATCGCGTCGCGGTCGGTGACCTCATCGCTGACATCCGGCCGGGCCAGCATCACGCCATAGGTGTCGTACTTGATTGCGCGGTAATCGGCCTGACCGGGGCTGCCGTCATAGCGATAGCCATCTTCCAGGATCAGGTAACGGCTGCCATCCGGACGCACTTCCTGGCGCCCCTTGTCGGCCACCAGAATCGAAATACCACGGTCTTTCTGGTTCTGGCCGAGGTTTTTCTGGGAGATGAACACCCCTCCCAGGTTGGCACGGTCATCCGACATTTGCTCGGTATAGGTCACCCGGGTGCCGTCGTTGAGCGCTTGGAAGCGGCCCGGCTCCAGGGTGTCGAATTCGGTCATGGCGTCCTGTTTGTTCAGCACCAGCTGGAACTGCAGGGCACCCTGGGGTGCCAGGCTCAAGCTCAGCCAGGCCACCACCAGCGCGATACCGGTGGCCGGAACCATGGTCATGGCCAGCAAACGTTGCTGGCTCATGCCGGTGGCCGACAACACGGTCATTTCGCTTTCAAGGTACAAGCGGCCGTAGGCCAGCAGAATCCCGAGAAACAGGCCCAATGGCAGGATCAACTGCAGGAAGCCCGGCAGGCGAAAGCCCATGATCAGGAACAGCGAACCCGGATCCAGGGCACCCGAGGCAGCCTGGGCGAGGTATTTGACGAAGCGACCACTCATGATGATGACCAGCAATACCGCACTCACGGCACTCAGGGTCAACAGGACTTCGCGGGATAGATAACGGAAGACGATCAAACCAGACACTCCAGGGTTGTCAGGCTAAGGCGGCCAAACAAGCAAGCATATCGAGTCGACCCATTGCTGCAGGCCGGCTAAAAAGATGGCGCATTATCCTGTGATTGACCGCACCTGTCACGGAGCTTGCTCATACGCGTGCACAAAGCTGCCCGCAAGGGTTGTCAGGCTCGGGCGGCGAGGTTCAAACTGCGGCCTTTGTCGCGGGCGGCCTACAGGCTGCCAAGCTTACAAGCCGGAGTACAGACTCCTGGCTCACTGACCTTTATAAGGGACCCGAAAATGGAACTGGTTGTAAAAAGCGTTAGCCCCGAAACGTTGAAAACCGCCACCCTCGTGGTCGCTGTCGGCGAAGGCCGCAAGCTGGGCGTTGCCGCCAAGCAACTGGACGAACTGAGCGGCGGCGCCATCAGCGCAGTCCTCAAGCGCGGCGACCTGGCCGGCAAGGTCGGCCAAAGCCTGCTGCTGCAAAGCCTGCCTAACCTTAAAGCCGACCGCGTATTGCTGGTGGGCGTTGGTAAAGACGCCGAACTGGGCGACCGTCCGTTCCGCAAGATCATCGCCGGCATCCTCAACACCCTCAAGGGCCTGGGCGGCACCGACGCGGCCCTGGCGCTGGACGAAGTCGTGGTCAAGGGCCGCGACAGCTACGGCAAGACCCGCCTGCTGGCCGAAAGCCTGCTGGACGGCGGCTACGTCTTCGACCAGTTCAAGAGCACCAAGGCCGAACCCCGCGCCCTGAAGAAAGTCACCCTGCTGACCATCAAGGCGGCCCAGGCTGAAGTCGAACGCGCCGTGACCCACGCCCAGGCCATCGCCGGCGGCATGGCGTTCACCCGTGACCTGGGCAACCTGCCACCGAACATCTGCCACCCAACCTACCTGGGCGAGCAAGCCAAGGCGCTGGGCAAGGAATTCAAGGGCCTGAAAGTCGAAGTCCTGGATGAGAAGAAGATCAAGGAACTGGGCATGGGCTCGTTCTATGCCGTGGGCCAGGGCAGCGACCAGCCGCCACGCCTGATCGTGATGCAATACAACGGCGGCAAGAAGTCCGAGAAGCCATTTGCCCTGGTCGGCAAAGGCATCACCTTCGACACCGGCGGCATCAGCCTCAAGCCGGGCCTGGGCATGGACGAGATGAAGTACGACATGGGCGGCGCCGCCAGCGTGTTCGGCACCCTGCGTGCCGTGCTGGAACTCAAGCTGCCGATCAACCTGGTGTGCATCCTGGCCTGCGCCGAGAACATGCCGAGCGGCGGCGCGACCCGTCCGGGCGACATCGTCACCACCCTCAGCGGCCAGACCGTGGAAATCCTCAACACCGACGCCGAAGGCCGCCTGGTGCTGTGCGACGCCCTGACCTACGCCGAGCGCTTCAAGCCGCAAGCCGTGATCGACATCGCCACCCTGACCGGTGCCTGCGTAGTTGCCCTGGGCGCCCACACATCGGGCCTGCTGGGCAACAATGACGAACTGATCGGCCAACTGCTCAGCGCCGGCCAGGCTGCAGACGACCGCGCCTGGCAACTGCCGCTGTTCGATGAGTATCAGGAACAGCTGGACAGCCCGTTCGCCGACATCGCCAACATTGGTGGCCCGAAAGCCGGCACCATCACTGCGGCGTGCTTCCTGTCGCGTTTCGCCAAGAACTTCAACTGGGCGCACCTGGACATCGCCGGCACTGCCTGGACCAGCGGCGGCAAGGACAAGGGCGCCACTGGCCGTCCGGTTCCATTGCTGACCCAGTACCTGCTGGACCGCGCCAAAGCCTGAAACTGAAGATCCCCGGGCGCCTGTAAAGCCGCCCGGGGCTCAGGAACCGCAATGACCCAAGTCGACTTCTATATATTGCCCAGCGCCGATCCTTCCGCGCGCCTGGACTTTGCCTGCAAGCTCACCGAAAAAGCCTGGCGCATGGGCCACCGTATCTACCTGCATTGCAGCGATGCCGCCCAGCGTGACGACCTCGACGCCCGCCTGTGGCGCTTCAAGGGCGAAAGCTTCGTGCCCCACGGCCCCGCCGAATCAGAGCCGGAAGGCCTGGTGGTACTGGGTTTGGGCGACAGCTGTGGCGATCACACAGACCTGCTGGTCAACCTTGACCTGAAAGTACCGGCCTTCGCCAAGGGTTTCGCCCGCGTGGCGGAAGTGGTGGTGGAAGACCCGGCTATTCGTCAGGCCGCGCGGGAGAGTTTCCGTTTCTACCGCGAACAGGGCTATTCTCTGCAAGATCACCGGCTACAACGACTTTGAGCACACGATGGACACTCCAAACCCGCTAAAAGACTCTGACCACCTGCTGGACGACCTTGAGTCGATCCGCAAGCTGCTCGGTGATGATGACCTGCAACCGCCATTGCTGACCGATGCGGTCAACGGTGACGTACAAATTCCCCTGCTGTTCGATATGGTGGGTGGCAAGCCGGTTACGCCGGAACCTGTCGAAACGCCCGCGGTGCAAGCTGCGCCGGCTGCGGCTGTTGCCGTACCTGCCGCCGAAAAAGCCCCCGACGCCCTGCTGCTGCACCTGGACAACGAACTGCGCGCCGCCGCGCAACTGATCATGCAAGACGTGATCGACGATTTTGCCCCGCATATCGAAACCGAGATCAAGCGCCGGCTGGATGCGCGCATGGAACGGTTGTTGAGCCAGTACCAGAACTAAGGCTGACACATATCCCCTGTGGGAGCGGGCTTGCTCGCGAAGGGCGTGAACGATAACGCGTACATCCTGAATGAACGCGCCGCCCTCAGGTTTTTCGCGAGCAAGCTCGCTCCTACCCCTCTCCCCTATCCCCCGTTATACTTGTCGGCTTTCCTGAATTAATGCCAACTAGGGTCCCGCCGCGCATGGATAAGACCTACCAGCCGCACGCTATTGAAACTTCCTGGTACCAGACCTGGGAGTCCGAGAATTATTTCGCTCCGCAAGGCGCGGGCGATGCCTACACCATCATGATTCCGCCACCGAACGTCACTGGCAGCCTACACATGGGCCATGGCTTCAACAATGCGATCATGGATGCCCTGATTCGTTTCCGCCGCATGCAGGGTCGCAATACCCTATGGCAACCAGGTACAGACCACGCCGGTATCGCCACCCAGATGCTGGTGGAACGCCAACTGGAAGCCACCGGCCAGAACCGTCACGACCTGGGCCGCGAGAAATTCCTCGAGAAAATCTGGGAATGGAAGGATCAGTCCGGCGGCAATATCAGCCGTCAGATCCGTCGCCTGGGCTCGTCCGTCGACTGGAGCCGCGAGCGCTTCACCATGGACGACGGCCTGTCGGAAGCCGTGAAGGAAGCCTTCGTGCGCCTGCATGAAGACGGCCTGATCTACCGCGGCAAGCGCCTGGTCAACTGGGACACCAAGCTGCACACGGCGATTTCCGACCTTGAAGTGGAAAACCACGACGAGAAAGGTTTCCTGTGGAACCTCAAGTACCCGTTGGCTGACGGCGCCAAGACCGCCGAAGGCAATGATTACCTGATCGTCGCCACCACCCGTCCGGAAACCATGCTCGGCGACGCCGCCGTCGCGGTCAACCCGAATGACGAACGCTACCAGGCGCTGATCGGCAAGTTCGTCGAGCTGCCGCTGGTTGGCCGTCGCATCCCGATTATCGCGGACGACTACTGCGACCCTGAATTCGGCACCGGCTGCGTGAAAATCACCCCGGCCCACGATTTCAACGACTACGAAGTCGGCAAGCGCCACAACCTGCCGCTGCTGAACATTTTCGACAAAAACGCCGCTGTCCTGCCGGCCTGCCAGGTGTTCAACCTCGACGGCACGCTGAACGAGAGCATCGACGGCAAGATCCCGGCTGAATACGCCGGCCTCGACCGTTTTGAAGCGCGCAAGCAGATCGTTGCCGCCTTCGACGCCGCCGGCCTGCTGGTGAGCGTTGACGACCACGGCCTGAAAGTGCCGAAGGGCGACCGCTCCGGCACCATCATCGAGCCCTGGCTGACCGACCAGTGGTACGTGTCCACCAAGCCGCTGGCTGAGCCGGCGATCGCTGCCGTGGAAGACGGCCGCATCGCGTTCGTGCCGAAACAGTACGAAAACATGTACTTCTCGTGGATGCGTGACATCCAGGATTGGTGCATCAGCCGCCAGCTGTGGTGGGGCCACCGGATTCCGGCCTGGTACGACGAGTCGGGCAAGGTCTACGTGGGCCGCGACGAAGCCGAAGTACGTGCCAAGCACAACCTTGGCGCGGACGTGGCGCTGCAACAGGACAACGACGTACTGGACACCTGGTTCAGCTCGGGCCTGTGGACGTTCTCCACCCTCGGCTGGCCGCAACAGACCGAATTCCTGAAGAAATTCCATTCCACCGACGTGCTGGTCACCGGCTTCGACATCATTTTCTTCTGGGTTGCCCGGATGATCATGCTCACCATGCACTTGGTGAAGAACGAAGACGGCACCCCGCAGGTACCGTTCAAGACCGTGTACGTGCACGGCCTGGTGCGTGATGGCCAGGGCCAGAAGATGTCCAAGTCCAAGGGCAACGTCCTGGACCCGCTGGACATCATCGACGGCATCGACCTGGAAACCCTGGTGCAGAAACGCACCTCGGGCCTGATGCAGCCGAAACTGGCGAAGAAGATCGAGAAGCAGACCCGCGACGAGTTCGCCGATGGCATCGCCAGCTACGGCACCGACGCCCTGCGCTTTACCTTCTGCTCGCTGGCGTCCACCGGTCGCGACATCAAGTTCGACATGGGCCGCGTCGAAGGCTATCGCAACTTCTGCAACAAGATCTGGAATGCCGCGCGCTACGTGCTGGATAAAGGCGAAGACTGCGGCCAGAACGGCGAGGCCATCGAGCTGTCCCTGGCGGACCGCTGGATCATCTCCCAGTTGCAGCGCACCGAAGCCGAAGTGACCCGTCAACTCGACCAGTTCCGCTTTGACCTGGCGGCACAGGCCCTGTACGAGTTCATCTGGAACCAGTATTGCGACTGGTACCTGGAACTGTCCAAGCCCGTGCTGTGGGACGAGAACTCGCCGATCGAACGTCAGCGCGGCACCCGTCACACCCTGGTACGCGTGCTGGAAGTGGCGTTGCGCCTGGCGCATCCGTTCATGCCGTTCATCACCGAAGAAATCTGGCAGCGCATCGCGCCGCTGGCCGGCAAAGACGGCAAGACCATCATGCTGCAACCTTGGCCGGTGGCCAACGAAGCCCGCATCGATGAGGCGGCCGAAAGCGATATCGAGTGGCTCAAGACCCTGATGATGGGTACGCGCAACATCCGCGCCGAGATGAACATCGGTCCGGGCAAGCCACTGGCCGTGTTCGTGAAGAATGCCAGCAGCGAAGACCTGCGTCGCCTCACCGAGAACGACGCGCTGCTCAAGAAGCTGGCGAAGCTGGAGTCGATCACCGTATTGGCCGCTGGCGAAGAAGCACCGCTGTCCGCCACCGCACTGGTGGGCGAGATGGAAGTGCTGGTGCCGATGGCCGGCCTGATCGACAAGGGTGCCGAACTGGCGCGCCTGGACAAGGAAATCCTGCGCCTGCAAGGCGAAGTGCAGCGGGTGGGCGGCAAGCTGTCCAACGCGGCGTTCGTCGACAAGGCTCCGGCTGAAGTGATCGAGAAAGAACGCGCCAAACTGGCTGAGGCTGAACAGGCTTTGGGCAAGCTGGCGGAGCAACACGCGCGGATTTCCAGCCTGTAAGGGGCTGCCCGTGCGGAAAAAGAGACCTTCGGGTCTCTTTTTTTTGCTTGGAAAAACACCGCTGTTTCTCTTTGGAAACCCGACCAATGTGGGAGCTGGCTTGCCTGCGATGGCATCGCCTCGGTCTGGCAGATACACCGAGTCACCTGCATCGCAGGCAAGCCAGCTCCCACATTTGACCGAGTTCGACCAAGGAATGTGTGACAATACCCACCACTTTTGAAACAAACGCAGAATCGACGCAGCCCATGACCGCCCCCAGCACACCCAAAGCACCGCGCAAGAAGCCAAAATCCAGTACGCCGGCCAAGCCCGTCGTTCCGCGCAAAGAGGCCACCTTGCACCCGCGTAACCGCCACCAGGGCCGTTACGACTTCCAGGCGCTGATCAAGACCACGCCCGAACTGGCGCAATTCGTGATCATCAACCCGTACGGCAAGGAAAGCATCGACTTTGCCAGCCCAGACGCGGTGCGGGTGTTCAACCGGGCGTTGCTCAAGGCGTTCTACGGCATCAATCACTGGGACATCCCGGCTGACTACCTGTGCCCACCGGTACCGGGGCGTGCCGACTACGTGCACTTCCTCGCCGACCTGCTGGCCAGCGTCAACGAAGGCGTGATCCCCCGTGGCGCGCCGGTGAAGGTGCTGGACATCGGCATGGGCGCCAACTGCGTCTATCCGTTGATTGGCTACAGCGAGTACCGCTGGAATTTCCTCGGCTCGGAAGTCGACCCGACGGCCGTGGCCGCCGCCAAGGCGATCGTGCAGTCCAACGGGCTGAACAAGGCCATCCAGCTGCGCCAGCAAACCAACCCCAAGCAGATCCTGCTGGGCTTGCTGGAGCCGGGCGAGCGGTTTGACCTGACAATGTGCAACCCGCCCTTCCACGCGTCCATGGATGAGGCGACCAAGGGCAGCGAGCGTAAATGGCGCGCACTGGGCAAGGCTGATCCGAAACGCAAGCTGCCGGTGCTGAACTTCGGTGGCCAGTCGGCGGAATTGTGGTGTGAAGGCGGTGAAGCGCGGTTTGTGACGCAGTTGATCGCTGAAAGCGCGCATTTCCAGCACAAGGTGCTGTGGTTCAGCACGCTGGTGTCGAAAGCGTCGAACTTGCCGGCGATCCAGACAGCGCTGAAAAAGGCCGGTGTGCTGGAAAGCCAGGTAGTGGAGATGTCCCAGGGCCAGAAGCAGAGCCGCTTCGTCGCCTGGACGTTCCAGACCCCGAGCGAGCAACAGGTGTGGCGCCAGCGTTGGGCCCGTAAAGACTGATAAATCGCAGGCAACAAAAAACCGTGCCCGGATCGCTCCGGAGCACGGTTTTTTTTGCTGCGTCTTACTTGTTAACAGCGTCGGTCAGGCCTTTGGCCACAACCAGCTTGATAACTTTCTTGGCAGCGATTTCGATGGCAGCGCCAGTCGAAGGGTTACGGCCAGTACGGGCAGGACGCTCGGTCACTTTCAGTTTGCCAACGCCTGGCAGAGTGATTTCGCCGCCGTTTTCCAGCTGATCAGCAACGATCTGGCTCAGTTGGTCCAGCAGAGCACGCACGGTGGTTTTCGGTGCGTCTACAGCTTCAGCCAGATCAGCGATCAGTTGGTCTTTAGTAATAGCCATTGTGGTGTTCCTTCCCTATCAAATTCATTTGGATTGCAGAGTGCAGTGTCAGCCATCGAGCCCTGCCATCAAGGCCTGGCACCCAAGGGCTATAACCACGAAGATCGGGGTTATAGATACCTGAAACCGGGTTTGGTTCGACCTGACAAATGCTGAATGCACGCTTAACGCCCAGACTGCGCGTAAGACGGGGCAAAACTAGCACAGAGACGGGGAAATATCCGCCTCAACATACCCATTTGGTCAGCTTTATCGCTCTAAACCGTGAAAAAAAGGCATATGGCCCGTCGGATGGCGCTCAAAACGCCCTCCGAACAGCGCCATCCCCAGCGGGTGCGGTACACTGGCGACTTTTTCCGGGAGCCCCACCCCTCCCCTTCAACCAGCCGAGAAGCCCATGCCGATCCGTCATTGCATCGTCCACCTGATCGACAAAAAACCCGACGGCACACCCGCAGTTCTCCACGCCCGCGACTCCGAGCTTGCCGAGTCGGCAGCGATCGAGAACATGCTCGCCGACCTCAACGAGAGCTACAACGCCAAACAAGGCAAGGCCTGGGGCTTTTTCCATGCCGAGTCCGGCGCGCATCCGTTCAGTGGCTGGTTGAAGGAATATTTCGACGGTGGCAAGGATTTCACCGCCTTCAGCCGTATTGCCGTGGAACACCTGCAGAAGCTGATGGAGGAGTCCAACCTCTCCACCGGCGGCCACGTGCTGTTTGCCCACTATCAACAGGGCATGACCGATTACCTGGCGATCGCCCTGCTGCACCACAGCGAAGGCGTGGCAGTGACCGACCAGCTGGACGTGACGCCGTCGCGCCACCTCGACCTTGGCCAACTGCACCTCGCAGCGCGGATCAACGTGTCCGAGTGGCAGAACAACAAGCAGTCCAAGCAATACATCTCGTTTATCAAGGGCAAGAACGGCAAGAAGGTCTCGGAGTACTTCCGCGACTTTATCGGCTGCCAGGAAGGCGTCGACGGTCCGGGCGAAACCCGTACCCTGCTCAAGGCCTTCAGCGACTTCGTTGAAAGCGAGGATCTGCCGGACGAGTCCGCCCGCGAGAAAACCAAGACCCTGGTGGACTACGCCAGCAGCCAGGCCAAGCTCGGCGAGCCGATGGGCCTGGAAGAGCTGTCCGGGTTAATCGATGAAGATCGGCCAAAAGCCTTCTACGATCACATCCGCAACAAGGACTACGGCCTGTCGCCGGAAATCCCGGCGGATAAACGCACCCTCAACCAGTTCCGCCGTTTCACCGGGCGTGCCGAAGGCTTGTCCATCAGCTTTGAAGCGCACCTGCTGGGCGACAAGATCGAATACGACGAAGCCGCCGGCACCTTGATCATCAAGGGCCTGCCGACCCAACTGACCGACCAGCTCAAGCGTCGCAACTGATGCTGGGCGGGGTTCTGAAGAAAGTCCTGCTGGTGTTGCTGGTGGTGGTGGTTTTCCAGAACTGGGGCAAGATCGAGCGGTTGTTCAACCCCTCCCAGGTGGTGCCGGAGCAGACACGCGCGGCAGCGCGCGTGGTGCTGTATTCCACCGAGTGGTGCGGCTACTGCAAACAGATCCGGCGCTTTCTGGATTCCAAGGGGATTCCCTACCAGGCGTTTGATATCGAGAAGGACGCCCAGGCGCGCAAGGCGTACGAGGCGTTGGGGGGCGGCGGGATTCCGTTTGTGGACGTGAACGGCACGCTGATTCGCGACTACAACCCGGAAGCGATCATGGCGGCCCTGAAGTAACTCACTCTGTAAAATACCGCAGATCAAATGTGGGAGCGGGCTTGCTCGCGAATGCGCTGGTTCAGTCAATACATCTGGCGACTGATCCACCGCTTTCGCGAGCAAGCCCGCTCCCACATTGGGTTTGCGTACGCGTTAGAAATTGGCCTCCAGGGAAACCATCGCCGTACGCTCTTCACCCACGTTGTAATACGCCGAACTGGCCGCCAGGCCATTCACCGGCGCCGAGTTGAACGATACGGTGCGCGCCGAGCTCAAGTATTCCTTATCAAACACATTGAGCATCGAGAAGCGCAGCGCGGCCGACTTGAAGACCTTCTTGTCCACCGGCAGGTAGATACCGGCGTTGAGGTCGAACACGGTGCGCCCGGAGATTTTCTCGTTGTTGGTCAAATCACCGTAGAACGCCCCGACATACTTGCCGGCAATGTTGCCGTAGTAGCGCTTGTCGTCGTAACCAAACACCAGGTTGAGCATGTTTTCCGGCACGTTGGCCAACTGGTTGCCCTTGGTCGGTAACAACACGTTCTTGCTGACAAAGTCGTCCTGCTGCTCGGACTTGGTATAGGTGTACGACGCGTAGTAGTTGAAGTTGTACGGCAGCAGGCCGCTCCACTCCAACTCCAGGCCTTTGTTGGTCACGTCACCGACGTTGGCCATCACGTAGTCACCGTTCAAGTCGGTGGTCGACAGCTGACGGTCCTTGAAGGTGATGTAGAACAGGGTGGCGCTCAGGGCCATTTTCTCTTCGGTGTAGCGCCAGCCCAGTTCCTGGTTCCAGCTCAGTTCGGGGTTGAGGTTGAGCGAGTCACCCTTGTTGTACAGCACGTAGTTCTGCGGTGTGCGCATGTTGCGAGTGACGTTGTAGAACGCCTGGTTGCTCTCGTCGACCTGGTACTTGGCACTGAAGTTCGGCAGGAACTGATGGTAGCGGGCGTTACGCTTTTCCGGCTTGTCGTACAGGCTACCGAGGTTGTCGCCGTCACGTTCGACGTACTGGTACGCCAGCCCGCCGACAAAGCTCAGGTCTGGCGTGGCTTGCCAGCTGTCCTGCACCCACAGCTTCTGGGCCGGGGTCACGGTGTACTGGTGGCGCCCCTGGACAGTCTTGCCGTTCTTGTCGACCACCTGGCCGCCGCTGTTGTAATCGCCCCAGACGTCGTCCGGTGCACCTTCGCTGTTGATCCCGATATACGGCTGGGTCTGGCGCTGGCGAGCGCGCTCGTACCAGTAACCGTAATCCAGGCTGTGCTCCTCGTTGATGTCCCATTTCATTTTGACCGTGACGCCAGGGCGCCAGGTTTCGGTCCACGACGGCCGGTAGTAGTTGGCCGACTGGAGGTTACCCAGGTCGTAGTTACCGGCCTTGTCGGACTTCGGCCCCAGGTTGGTCGCGGTCTGGCCGCTGAAACTGCCGCCGTTGCCCCAGTAGTAGTAAGGCGCAACTGTCAGGGCCAGGTCATCACGCAGGCGCCAGCGCTGGGTGAAGGTGGTCATGACACTTTCGAAAGGGTTGCGGTTGAGCTTGTAGGAAGACGACAGCAAGCCGTTTTTGTAGACCGGGGTTTCCGAGTAATCCAGGCGCCGCCCCTGTTGTTGGAACTGGGCCTTGCTCAGGGTGTTGTAGTTGTAGTTTTCCTGCTTGTTGTACTTCATGGTGAAGTTGCTGGAGTTGCCATTGTCGTCTTCGAACAGCGTGCTCCACTCCACCTTGTCACCGCGCACAGTGCCCTTGCCGCGCCACTTGTCGCCTTCGGTGTGAGAGGCCGAGACCCAGCTCTTGAAGCCGCCCAGGTCGCCGGTGTTGAGCCGTGCGAAGGACTTTGTCAGGTTGTTCGAGCCGATGGATTGTTTGACGAACAAGCCTGGCTCTTTGGTCGGACGGATTGTGACCATGCCGATATTGCCGCCGCTGGAACCAATGTGTGGGCCATCCGCTTCGGAGGAGCCCTGGGTGACAAATACTTCGCCGACGTTTTCCGGGTCGCCCAATTGGTTGGCGTAAACACCGTAGCTGCCGGAGTCGTTGATCGGCACGCCGTCCATGGAAACCCCGACCTGGTCGGAGTTCATGCCGCGCATGGTGAAGCTGGTGCCGCTCATGCCGCTGGCGTCGTCGTTGGAAACGTTGATGCCCGGGGTGTACTTGAGCTTGTCGATGGCGTTGGCCGTCGGGGACATTTCGTCCATGGCTTCCTTGGTCACGGTGGACCGGGCCTTGGCACTTTCTTCCTGAATCATGTGGCCGGTGCCCAGGGTACGTTCGCCGGCGACGTGCACCGAACCGACATCCTGGGAATCGTCTGCCAGAACCAGCGGCGCAAAGCCGCCCAGGCCCGATGCTAAAAGCAGGGCATAGAGTTTGTTGTAGGTCACGAGTAGATCCCTTACATGCATCTATCTGTTGTTATGGGGGAGGTATTGGCGATCTCGGCCGGGTGAACAGCGCCGCCAATCTTCCTGACCACCTGCTCAGGAATCCGAGGATCATCCGTGCATCACGTAACGATTTGGTTACAGGTTTTGGCGATTGCGATGAAGGTTAAATGAAAGGTCCACACACACGGATGTGCCAAGGCATGGGGATTTTCAAGGGAAGGTGGTGCAAGTAATGACAGCGCCACGCCATTGCGGCGTAGCGCTCTGTATCTAGCGCAGTACGATCATCCGACCGAGCAGCGAGTGTTGTTCAAACCCCAAGACCGCCTGCAACGCATTGAGCACCGCCTGGGGGTCCTTGCTCGGGAAACTGCCGCTGACACGCCGGGCGCCGAGGTCTTCGTTGAGCAGCAGAATGCGCCCCGGATAGTAGCGGCCGAGGTCTTGCACCACATCGGCCAGCGGCGCCTTGTAGTAGTTGAGCCAACCATCGCGCCAGGCCAGGCGCGACTCGCTGTCGACCGCGTGCAGCTCATCGGCGACACCGTCGGCGTAGGCCACTTGCTGGCCGGCCGTCAGAATCTGTTGCTGAGCATACTTCGACGGCGTTACCCCAACCCGACCGGACAACACCGTCACCTGCGCACCTGCCGGTTGCAGGCGCACCTCAAACTGCGTGCCGAGCACCCGTGCTTCGCCGCTGCCGGCCTCGACCACAAAGGATTCGCCAGTGTGGGTCACACTGAAAAAACCGGCGCCACGGCGTAGCTGGATATGGCGCTCGCCATGCTTGAAATCCACTGCGATCGCACTGTCGGCGTCCAGGGTGACCTGGCTTTGATCGGCCAGGGTCACGGTCTTCACCTCACCCGGCGCGGTGACGTAATCCGCGCCGAAGTCATCGACCCAGCGTGACGGCTGCCAGCCGGCGCCCATCGAGATCATCACCAGCAGGCAGGCGGCCATGGCCAGGGCGCCAGACCAGCGCCGCACGCTGGAGCGTTTCGAGGTATTCATCGCGTTCAAGTAACCCTGCAGCGCCAGGGCATCCTCATCCGCCAACGTTCTGGCCGGTACTTCACTCAATTCCCACAGCACCTGGGCCTGGGCATAGGCTTCCACATGCGCAGGATCGGCCCGCAGCCAACGGCTGAACGTGGCCTGGTCGCCACTGCTGGGCTGGTCGTGCAACAGGCTCAACCAGGCCAGTGCGGCCTGTTCCTGGTCGGGCGTCGGGGTGACGCGGGCAGTGGCGTTCACGGAGCTTTCCTTGGCGATGGTTCACGAAGGCTGGCCTTGCAGGCTTCGAGGGCACGCATCATATGTTTTTCCACGGCGCTTTGGGACAGGCCCATGGCCTTGGCGATTTCCGCGTACTTGCGGCCATGGATGCGGTTGAGCAGGAAAATCTGCCGGGTACGTTCCGGCAGGCTGCGCAAGGCTGCTTCAACGTGACGCAGATCATTGCCCGCCTCCAGCGCGGCCTGGGGTTCGCAGCCCTGGTTATCCTGTTGTTCCGGCAGCCAGCCTTCGCTGCTGCGCACCCGGGCGCCTTCGCTGCGCAGGTGGTCGATGGCGATATTGCCGGCGCAGCGCAGCAGGTAGGTGCTGAGCTCCTCGACCTGCACCAGCGGCCGGCGCCAGAAGCGCAGGAACAAATCCTGCACCAGGTCCGCCGCCGTCGCACGGCAGCCCACGCGGCGGCTGACCAGCGCTTCCATCTGCGAGCGCTGGGACAGGAACACCTGCAGGAAATGCGCCCGTCCGCCCGCCGCGTCTGCGTGCTGCTCTGGGTGTTCGGGAGGCGTGGTGATCATCAACGGTGGACTCAAAGGGTCGCGAAGGCCGCAACCGGGCTGGCCAGCAGGCCGAGGCCCGCCAGGATCAAGGCCAGCCTTGGCCGATACGGCAACAGCAACACCAGCAACAACCCGCTGAGCATCAAGACCGCGCACCACTCCACCAACCCCTGGCTCCACCCGGTCGCGAGCACCGCCGGCCAGATCGAGACAATCAACAGCAGCCAGCCGCCCACGCGCAAACCCAGGCGCCGACGAGGCGAAGGTTTACTGTGCAGCAGTTCGCCATGGTGCCGGTCCATGGACAGGCACAACGCGGTAAATCCTGCGTAACACAGCAATAGCGCCAGGAGCATTCAGTTCACCTCGCCCTTGAGGGTCAATGGCCGGGCACGTTCGGCCTTGGGCTGAGGGACGCGGCGGTGCTGCATTTTCCAGGCAGTCCAGGCGAGGAACACACCGCTGCCCAGGCACGTCAGGTCAAAACCGGCCATGGCCCAGTCGCCGTTGGCCAGGGTCACACCCAAATGCTGGGTCGTGGTCAGCGCGTTGAGCACCGGCACGCCGATAAACAGCAGCGCGCCCACACTCAATTGCTCAACCCAGCCGCGGCGCCCCTGGCGAACAATCGCGTGCAGGACGCTCAAGCCCCAGGCAATAAAGAAGGCTTGTACTTCCCAGTCCGAGCGCCCGGCAAAGCTGGCCGGCAACAGGCGGTTGGCCCAGAAGAATGCAGCGATGGCGATCATCAAGCCGGACATGCTGGCGATGTTCAGCACTTCCACCAGCCGCAGCTCAAAGGGCAGCACACCGGTTTTGGTGTGCTTGAGCTGACGCTTGCCCAGCCACATCACCAGCCCGGTGCCGATCATTGCCGTGCCCGCGAGGCCGCAGATGAAATACAGCCAGCGCAATACCGGGCCGGCGAAATGGCCCATGTGCAAACCGTAGAAGCTGCCACCAATCGCCGCCGGCAGCGACTGCTCGCCGCTCACCCGCAACAGTTCGCCGGTAGTGCCGTTGAATGACACGGTGCTGCCAAAGTCATGCACCACTCGATCCGACCCGGCGCGGAACACATTGACCGAAGCGTTTACATCGCTTGGATTATTCACCACCAGCCGCCCGACATGCCCGCCGGCCCATTGCCCGCGCGCCTGCTCGTACATCGGGCCCAGTGGCAGCAATTGCCCCGGCTGGCCGAGGGCCGGCGCATTGTCGGTGGCCGGAAACACATCGTTGAAGAACGCACGGGTGTCGTTGCCGTAGGAAGCGAGGATGCTCGCCGGCATCACCATGCTCATGAAAATCACCAGGCTGCTGTAGGTGATCATCAAGTGGAACGGCAACACCAGCACGCCCACGGCGTTATGCCCGTCTAGCCAGGACCGCTGGCCCTTGCGCGGGCGGAAGGTGAAGAAGTCCTTGAAGATTTTCTTGTGGGTGATGATCCCGGTGATCAACGCCACGAACATCACCATCGCGGCGATGGTCGACAGCCAGCGCCCCCACGGATAGGGCATTTGCAGCTGGAAGTGGAAACGATAGAAGAATTCGCCGCCCATGCTTTCCCGGGCCTGGACCTGCTGGCCGCTGACGGGATCGAGGAGTTTTTCGACGAAATTGCCGCGTTTGCCCGGGTCGACCTTGTCTTGCCACATCACCGACAGGCCCGGCTCACGGCTGCTCGGCAAGGTGATAAACCAGCGCGCGGCATTGGGCGCCTGGTGTTGCAGATAGGTTTGGGCGGCGGCCAGGCTACGGGCGTCATCGACGGGATGCGCCTGCACTTCGGGCTGCATCCAGTGGGTAATTTCGTCCTTGAAATACGACAGGGTGCCCGTCAGGAAAATCGCAAACAGCAGCCAGCCAAAGATCAACCCGGCCCAGGTGTGCAACCAGGCCATGGCCTGGCGGAAGCCCTCTTTCATGTGCGCGCCATCCAGTACGCCAACCCGGCGAACGTGGCCATTATCGCGCTGGGCAGCAACACGCCAAACCAGGCGCGCCAGGCCGTGCGGCAGGCGAAGCACCAGATGACCGCCAACAGGTAGAACACAAACGAACTCAGCATGCCGCTGATCACCGCATCGGCGCGGCTGGTGGGCAGCCACAGCGTCATGCACACGCTGGCCAGCGAGGCCAGCAGGTAACCGCCGACCACAGCCGCCAGCACCCGCGAAGTCACGGCAAGACGGTAGGAAACGGGAAGTGAGGTTTTGCGTTTCATGCACAAGGCGCCAGGTTCGTCAGTGCGCAATATTAATGATAAAGGTTCTCATAAGCAAAAGAGAACGCATCACTGGCAATTGCCGAACCCGCCTGCGCGCCCTACAATGCGAACAATTCTTGTTCTCTAAAGCATGCCCATGCTGCCGGAGTGTGCGCGTTGCAGCCGTCCAACACCGTCGAAGTCCTGTACCACGACCATCACCACTGGCTCACCGGCTGGTTGCGACGCAAGCTCGGCTGCCCGGAAAGCGCCGCCGACCTGGCCCAGGACACCTTCATCCGCGTGCTCACCGCACGGGAAACACCGACGCTGATCGAACCTCGCGCCTTCCTCACCACCATCGCCAAGCGTGTGCTGTGCAACCATTACCGCCGCCAGGACCTGGAGCGCGCCTACATCGACGCCCTGGCACAAATGCCCGAACACGTGGCGCCGTCGGAGGAAGAGCGGGCAATCATCCTGCAAACCCTGATGGAGCTGGACCAGTTGCTGGATGGCCTGGCGCCCCTGGTCAAACGCGCGTTCCTGCTGTCCCAGCTCGACGGCCTGACCTACGCGCAAATCGGCGCGGAACTGGGCATCTCCATCGCCACGGTCAAGCGCCATCTGAATAAAGCGGCGATGCGCTGCTACTTCGCCCTATGAGTTTCTCAACGCAGGTCGCCGAACAAGCGGTGCACTGGCTGATGGAAATGCAGCAGGGCCCGCTCAACCCACGCAAACAGGCGGCCTGGCAACAGTGGCTGGACGCCCACAGCGAACATCAGCGGGCCTGGGAGCACATCCAGCGAGTGAACCAGCGCTTGCGCGGGATGCCATCACCCCTGGCCCACGCCGCCTTGAATGCACCGAAATCCAACAGTCGTCGTCAGGCCCTGAAGTTGTTGCTGATACTCGGCGCCGGGTCGGCAGCGGCCTGGGGTTTGCGCCAGCAACATATATTGCCGCCGTTGAGTGCCGACTACCGCAGCCCCATCGGCCAACGGCGCAAGTTCCAGCTGGCGGATGGCAGCCAGTTGCAGCTCAACACCGGCAGTGCGGTGGATGTGCATTTTGAGGGCCAGCAACGCTTGATCCGCCTGCTCGAAGGCGAAATCCTGCTGACCGCCAAACCCGGCAACGCCCCGCTGCGGGTCATCACGTCCCAGGGCCTGCTCAGCGCCCAGGCCGCGCGGCTGAACGTGCGGCAATTCAACGATCACACACAACTGGCGGTGTTTGATGGGCACGTTGACGTGATGCCCAACACCTATAGCGGTTTGCCGTTGTCGGTGGAGAAAGCCCATCAGGTCAATTTCACCCGCAAAGGCTGGGACACCGCCCGCCCCACCGACGCCGGCAGCGGCGCCTGGGCCGACGGCATGCTGGTGGCGGCCCACATGCGCCTGGAAGATTTCCTCGCCGAATTGAGCCGTTATCGCCGTGGCCAGCTCAATTGCGACCCGCAGGTGGCCAACCTGCTGATTTCCGGCAGCTACCCGCTGGACGACAGCGAACGAATCCTGGACCTGCTGCAAGTCAGCCTGCCGGTCAGGGTCCGGCGGTTTACCCGCTACTGGGTCACTGTCGAAGCCCGTGCCTGAAATATTTTCAAACCCCGTGAGCCGTTTTCCGCACCTCGCGTGACAGAGAAGGAAAGCCACCTTGATCCTTCCTTCTCAGGACCGCACTTCATGCCCCAGCAACCGACTCGCCTGACGCCACTCGCCCGCACCCTGCGCCACTTGTTGCTGGGGGCCAGCCTCAGTTTCAGCACCGTTCCCTACGTAATGGCGGCCGACGCCAAGCCCTACCGCATCGCCCCTACGTCACTGGAAGCGGCGCTGAATCAATTTGGCCGGGAAGCCGGCGTGCTGATTTCATTTGGCTCGGACGTGACCGCCGGCGTGCAAAGCCACGGCCTGTCGGGCAACTACACCGCTGAAGAAGGCTTGAATGCGTTGCTCAAAGGCACCGGCCTGCAAGCCCGTGCCGAGGGCAACAACGCCTTCAGCCTGCAACCGGCGAATGTTCCGGCCACCCTCGAATTGGGCACCTCCAACGTGGTCGGCGACTGGCTGGGGGACGCGGCGCAAACCAACGTCTTCGAGCACCCTGGCGCCCGGGACGTGATCCGCCGCGAAGAATTCGAACGCCAGGGCGCCACCCAGGCCCGCGACGTGCTCAACCGCATTCCCGGGGTCAACGCCCCGGAAAACAACGGCACCGGCAGCCACGACATGGCGCTGAACTTCGGCATTCGCGGGCTCAACCCACGCCTGGCCTCGCGCTCCACGGTCTTGATGGACGGCATCCCGGTGCCGTTCGCGCCGTATGGCCAGCCGCAGTTGTCGTTCGCGCCCATCAGCATGGGCAACATGGATGCCGTGGACGTGGTACGCGGCGGCGGCGCAGTGCGTTATGGCCCGCAGAACGTCGGCGGCATCGTCAACTTCGTCACGCGCGCGATTCCCGATGCGCCAACGGTGAAAGGCGGCCTGCAAACCGAAACCAGCCCGTCTTCCAGCCACGATGGCTTCAAGACCACCGGCAACCTGCTGGCCGGCGGCACGGCGGACAACGGCCTGGGCGGCGCGATCCTGTATTCCGGCACCCGTGGTGGTGATTGGCGCGAGAACAGCGACACCCGCATCGACGACCTGATCCTCAAGGGCAAATACCAGCTGGACGACGCCAACAGCTTCAACGCCATGGCGCAGTACTACGAAGGCAAAGCCGATATGCCCGGTGGTTTGAGCACTGCGGCCTACAAGGCCGACCCGTATCAGTCCACCCGCCCCTACGACCAGTTCTGGGGCCGGCGTACCATGTTCAACGCGGGCTATCGCTACCAGGAAGATCGCCGGGAATTCACGGTCAACAGCTTCTTCACCACCACCCTGCGCAGCGGTTACCTGGACCAGGGCAACTTCCTCTCCCTGTCGCCCCGCGAGTATTGGGTACGCGGCCTGGAAACCCGTTTCGCCCAAGGCTTCGACCTCGGCCCAACCAGCCACGAAGTCGGCGTGGGCTACCGCTACATCAACGAGGCCGGCCACGAACTGCGCTACCGCACGCCGATTTCCGCCAATCAGCAACTGCCGACCACCGACAGCCGCAACGACCGCGACACCCGGGGCAGCACCGAAGCCAATGCGTTCTTCGTCGACGACCGGATAGATATCGGCAAGTGGACCATCACTCCGGGCATCCGCTACGAGATGATCGAGTCCCAGCAGACCAACAACCTCAGCAACGTCAAATACAAAGGCGACTACAACACCGCCCTGCCGGCGCTGAACGTGCTCTACCACCTGACCGACGACTGGAACCTCTACGCCAACACCGAAGGTTCGTTCGGCAGCGTGCAGTACAGCCAGATGCCCAACCGCGTGACCAGTGGCGAAGTGAAGCCGGAAAAAGCCCGCACCTGGGAACTCGGTACCCGTTACGACAATGGCACCCTGCGGGCCGAAATCGGCGCGTTCCTGATCAACTTCGACAACCAGTACGACAGCAACCAGACCAACGACACCGTGATCGCCCGCGGCGAAACCCGCCATCAGGGCATCGAGTCCAGCATCAACTACGCCCTCGACGGCTTGAGCCCGGCGCTCGCCGGTTTTGATGTGTACGCCACCTACGCCTACGTCGACGCCACCATCCGCGAAGACGGCCCGAACAAAGGCAACCGCGTACCCTTCTCCTCCAAGCACAAGGGCACCCTGGGTGTGGGTTACACCGAAGGTCGCTGGAAGTTGAACGTGGACAGCAGCTACCAGAGCAGCCAGTTTGCCGACAACGCCAACACTGAAGCAGAAAGTGCTGATGGCAGCACCGGACGCATTCCTGGCTACATGCTGTTCAGCAGCCGCGCGGCGTACGACTTTGGCCCGCAGCTGTCGGATTTGAACGTGGCGGTGGGTGTGAAAAACATCTTCAACAAGCAGTACTACACCCGCTCGTTTGACGATAACAACAAGGGCAAATACGTCGGCGAGCCGCGCACGCTGTATGTGCAGACGTCCATCGCGTTCTGATCAGCTACCCGCCAGGCACGACGGTGTGCCGGCCACCAACGCGTCGATGGCGCATCGGGTCTTGGCCGGCATGTGCGTCGCCGTGGGCCAGATGACATGGATCGGCATCGGTTGCTCGCGGTGGCCCGGCAGCACCGCCTGCAATTGCCCGCGCAACACGTAGTGGGCGATCAGCCAACTGGGCAACCAGGCCAGGCCGACCCCGGCGATGGCGGCATCGGCCACGGCCTGCAGGTCATCGAGGATCAACGGCGAGGCGACTCGCTCGCGGTGCGGGGCATTGCTGCGATAGGCAATGCCCCGATGCCCGGCCAGGTCGTCGATGGAGTCAATCCGAGGTGTGCGCTGCAAGTACGCGGGTGACGCCGCCAGGGCAATCGCCTGTTCCCCCAGGCGGCGGGCGCTCAGACGGTCGGTGTCAGGCAGCGCGCCAATGCGTACCGCCAGATCGAAGCCTTCCTGGGCCAGGTCGATCAGTCGGTCGGAGAAGGAAATTTCAATCTCCAGTTGCGGAAAACGGTCCATCAGCCCCCACAACGCAGGCGCCGCATAGTGGTGGCCGAATGCCAAAGGCAAGCTGGCCCTTAACCGTCCACGTGGCTGCTGACGGCCACTTTCCAGCACGGATTCGGCGGCTTCCAGTTCCGCCAGCGCACGCAGGCAATGCTCGTAATAGGCCTGCCCGTCCTCGGTCAAACGCTGACGCCGGGTGGAGCGTTGCAACAGCGACGTCCCCAACCGCGCCTCCAGCCGCGCCAGGCCTTTGCCCACCGCCGAGCGCGTGAGGTTCAGCCGTTCGGCGGCCTCCGTCAGATTGCCGCTCTCGACGATCTGCAAAAACAGTTCAACACCATCAAAACGCGGAGTGGCCATGGTCGTTTGTCGCCCTATATTCCCTTATCACAGGAAGAAGTATCGCTAATAAAGAATCAGATTCCCGTGAAAATGACACCTTCCCCCATTGAAAGGAAGAGGCCATGCCACCCGACGCCGTTGTATCCGCCATCAACCCGCCACGTACCGCCCGGGACGGCCTTGCGCTCACCGCCGTGTGCCTGGTGGCGCTGATGTTCGGGCTGGAGATTTCCAGCGTGCCGGTCATCCTGCCCACCCTCGAGCAGCAACTGGGCACCGGCTTCCAGGACGCCCAATGGATCATGAACGCCTACACCCTGGCCTGCACCAGCGTGCTGATGGCCGCCGGCACATTGGCCGATCGTTTTGGCCGCCGACGCATGCTGGTGCTGTGCCTGTGGGTATTCGGGCTGGCTTCGCTGGCTTGTGGGCTGGCGAACGATGCGTCCACGCTGATCGCGGCGCGTTTTGTCCAGGGCGTGGGTGGCGGGGCGATGATGATATGCCAGTTCGCGATCCTGTCGCACCAGTTCCGCGAGCCGGCGGCCCGAGCGCGAGCCTTTGCGGTGTGGGGCGTGATCGCCGGGGTGGGCCTGGGTTTCGGGCCGATGGTGGGGGCATTGATCCTGGCGGTGGCGGATTGGCGCTGGGTGTTCCTGGTGCATGTGCCGTTGACCTTGTTCACTCTGGTGTTGCTGCGCATCAGCGTGCAGGAATCCCGTGACCCGGCGGCCCATCGCCTCGATATAGCCGGTATGGCCACCCTCACCCTGGCAGTGTTCGCCCTGGTTTATTTCATCACCCAGGGCACCGAGAGCGGCTTTGCCACCCCGGCCATGCTCGGCTGGGCCGGACTGTCGGTGGGCAGCCTGTTGTTGTTCGTGGTTGTCGAGCGGCGCAGCCTGCATCCGATGTTCGACTTCTCGGTGTTTCGCATCCAGCGCTTCAACGGCGCGCTGATGGGCTCGATCGGCATGAACTTCAGCTTCTGGCCCTTCATGATCTACCTGCCGCTGTATTTCCAGGCCGGCCTGGGCTACGACACCATGCTCACCGGGCTCGCCCTGCTCGCCTATACCCTGCCCACGTTGGTGGTGCCGCCGCTGGCTGAACGCCTGGCCCTGCGCTATGGCGCCGAACGCATCATTCCATTGGGCCTGGGCCTGATGGGCGTGGGGTTTGTGACAATGGCGGCGATCAATCATAGCGGCCAGCCCAGTGTGGTATGGGTCCTGATCGCCTGTGGGATTGCCGGCAGCGGCTTGGCGTTTACCAACTCGCCCACCACCAACACCACCACCGGATCAGTTTCATCCGACCGCGCGGGGATGGCCTCGGGCATCGACTTCAGTGCACGGCTGATCACCCTGGCGCTGAATATCGCGTTGATGGGGTTGGTGTTGATACTCGGGATCGCTCATTATCTGGCTGGCGTATTGCCTGGCACGGCACAGTTGGCCACCCTCAGTCAGGACATCGCCGCCGGCAAGCTGGACGTGTTGCCGCAGGGCCCACTGATCGCCCAGGCCGCGCTGCGCAACGGTGCGGGATGGGCCATGTTGTATGCCGGCGTTGGAGCGTGCGCACTGGCGGCCTTGAGCGCCTGTTTTTTCCGGCGCAGCCCGCGCTGACCTTTTGCGCATAAAAAAACGGGCCTGCATCTGCAGGCCCGTTTTCAGTGGGGTTGAAAAAAGTATCAGCTATCAGCCGTTAAGCGCAGCCTGTTCGTTTTCCAGGAATTCCTCTTCTAGCTCGGCCTCGTCGGCCTTGGTATTGGGCAGGCTTTGACCCGCGGCGCGTGGTTTGCCGCGCAGTTTGCCGTACAGATGCTCCAGGGCATGCTCCAGCTTGGTCGCTGCGCCATCGATCGCCTGTTCCAGCGTATCGGCTTTATGGAGGACCGAAAGCGGTTGATGGCCTTTTGGCCGTGCTTCCAGTCGGCAACTCAGATCGTGTGGGCCGGGCTTGTCACCGTTCTCGTCCCGCAGGTAAACCTCGACGCGGGTCAGATCTTCTTCGTAACGTTCGAGCGTGCTCTCAATGGTGGTACGTACCCACTCCTCCAGTCGGATGCTGCTTTCAATATGGTTATCGCTATTGACTTGGATTTGCATAGTTTTCCCTTATTTCAGCTAGCTCGCCGAAGGCCATTCCTGCTTCACCGGATGGGTGAAAACCATGACCTCCTGATTACACAATTGAGCAGACAGAGGAACATTTCAACCCCTTTGCAAAGATAAATCCCACATTACAAATTAACCCTGACTACAACCAAAAACGCTGTTAGGGTGGGGAGTTGGTTACATCTTCTTACCGCCAACTTCCTTACAATTGCCCCTCTCCCAACGGGTGCAATCCGCGAAAAATCTCCGCTTCCTCCACCAGCCAGTCATGCACCGCCCGCACGCCCGGATGGCTCAACGCACCCGGCGCGTACAGCAGCACATAGCGTTTGTGGTTGGGAACGGCGAGGCCGAATGGCACGATCAAGGTGCCGCGTTCCAGTTCGTCATTGAGCAAGGTACGCCGGGCAATCGCCACGCCCATGCCGGCAATCGCCGCCTCGATGGTCAGGTGATTGCGGTTGAAGGTATGCCCGCGCCGTACGTCGGCAGCGTCGTAGCCGATGGCATTCAGGTAGAACTCCCACTCTGCGTACTCATAACTCCCACGCCAGGCAGTGATGTCGTGCAGCAGCGGGAAATGCACCAGGTCAGCGGGGCCATGCAGTGGCGGTCGCCCCCGCAGCAGGCTCGGTGCGCACACCGGGAAAATCTGCTCGTCCAGCAAGGCTGTGGACAACAAGCCGGGATAGCTGCCGTCGTTAAGGTCGATGGCCAGGTCGAAGTCGCCCTCGTGCAGGGCGACGCTGCTGTCTTCGGCAACCATGCGCAGCTGGATATCCGGGAAGCGCTGCTGCAAACGCGGCAAACGCGGGGTCAGCCATTTGCCGAGAAACGACGGGATCGAGCGCAGGCGCAAGGTGCCGCTGATCATCCCGGCGTCCAGCCGCTGCAACTCGGCATCGATGCTGCCATAGGCCTCGCCCACGGTGATCGCCAACCGCTGGCCCTCTGCGCTCAGCTCAACCCCGCGTGCGCGCCGATGGAACAGGCGAAACCCCAGACGCTCCTCCAACTGACGGATTTGCTGGCTGACCGCGCCCGGGGTGATGTGCAGTTCCTCGGCGCAGCGGGTGAACGACAAATGCCGTGCCGCGCAGGAAAAAACGTGCAACCAGACGTAGGTCTGGCCATGAAGCGGGCGAGCCATAGGGTTTAGTCCTGCTAAAGGGTGTCTTAGGATAATTCGTTGGTCAGTGCCGATCCAGAGGCTCAGTATCGCGCCAATTCCGCTTGTCCTACAAAACATGGCAGCGATTCCTACTCCATTGCTTGTAAGGGTTTAGCATGGCTATCAGTGTTTTCGATCTATTCAAAGTGGGCATTGGTCCTTCCAGCTCCCATACCGTCGGCCCGATGCGGGCCGCGGCGACCTTCGTCCAAGCGCTTATCGACCAGCAATTGCTCGACGAAACCCGTCGGGTAGAAGTGCGTTTGTACGGCTCGCTGTCCGCCACCGGTGTCGGCCACGCCACCGACCGCGCCTGTGTGATGGGCCTGATGGGCGAATGGCCAGACAGCATCGACCCCACCAGCATCGGCCCACGCATCCAGCAACTGCGCGAGTCCGGCCAATTGCTGCTCGGCGGCCGCACGTCGATTGCCTTCAACTGGCAACACGACCTCCTGCTGCTGGACGAAAGCCTGCCCTACCACCCCAACGCCATGTCCCTGCATGCCTACGGCGAGAACGGCCCGTTGAGCGAGCAAACGTACTACTCGGTGGGCGGCGGTTTCATCATCGAAGCGGCAGAAGCCGAGTCCGGTATCGCGCCGACCAGCGAAGTGCAATTGCCCTACGACTTTTCGAGCGCCGTCGAACTGCTGGCCTTGTGCAACAAGCACGGCCTGCGGGTTTCCGAGCTGATGATGGCCAACGAGCGGGCCTGGCGCAGCGATGCCGAGATCCGCAGCGGCCTGCTGCATATCTGGTCGGTGATGCGTGAATGCGTCGAACAAGGCCTGCGCCACGAAGGCATCCTGCCCGGCGGTCTGGATGTGCCACGGCGCGCGGCGAAATTGCACCGCAGCCTGCTGGAAATCGGCAAACCCAACGTTATCACCTCGACCTTGTCGGCCATGGAATGGGTCAACCTGTTCGCCCTCGCCGTCAACGAAGAAAACGCCGCCGGCGGGCGCATGGTGACGGCACCGACCAATGGCGCGGCGGGAATCATCCCGGCGGTGCTGCACTACTACATGAAGTTCAACCCGGACGCATCCGACGATGACGTGGTGAATTTCTTCCTGGCTGCCGCCGCCGTCGGCATCCTCTGCAAGAAAAACGCCTCGATCTCCGGCGCCGAAGTCGGCTGCCAGGGCGAAGTCGGTTCCGCCTGCGCCATGGCCGCTGCCGGCCTTGCAGACGTGCTCGGCGCATCCCCGGAGCAACTGGAAAACGCCGCCGAAATCGGCCTGGAACATAACCTGGGGTTGACCTGCGACCCGGTTGGCGGGTTGGTCCAGGTGCCGTGCATCGAGCGCAACGCCATCGCCGCGGTCAAGGCGATCAACGCCACGCAAATGGCCCTGCGCGGCGACGGCAAACACTTCATCTCCCTGGACCGGGTGATCCGCACCATGCGCGACACCGGCGCCGACATGCACGACAAATACAAAGAAACTTCACGGGGCGGCCTGGCCGTCAGCTGGGTGGAGTGCTGAGGAGCATTCCCTGATCGCCCCAACGTGAGCCCGCGCAAAAATAATAACGAGGCAATAACGATGACCGATGTACGTACACCTGCTGCCGAAAATACCGCTGTAGACCTGACGCCGACCACCGTTACACAAGGCTGGAACAAACACGACACCACCTGGATGCTCGGCCTCTACGGCACCGCCATCGGTGCCGGCACCTTGTTCCTGCCGATCAACGCTGGCGTGGGCGGCTTCTGGCCGTTGATCGTGCTGGCGCTGCTGGCCTTCCCGATGACCTTCTTCGCCCACCGTGGGCTGACGCGCTTTGTGTTGTCGGGCAAATCCGGCGACATCACCGAAGTGGTGGAAGAACACTTCGGCATCGGCGCCGGCAAGCTGATCACCCTGCTGTACTTCTTCGCGATCTTCCCGATTTTACTGGTGTACAGCGTGGCGCTGACCAACACCCTGACCAGCTTTATGGAACACCAACTGCACCTGGCTGCACCGCCCCGGGCAATCCTGTCGCTGGTGCTGATCCTCGGCCTGATGGCCATTGTGCGCTGCGGCCAGGGCGTGATCGTCAAGGCCATGAGCGTGCTGGTGTACCCCTTCGTCGCCGCCCTGCTGCTGTTGGCGGTGAGCCTGATCCCCAACTGGAACGGCGCATTCTTCGCCTCCGCCAGCGAAGGCATGCCCCTGCCGGCCTTCTTCAAGACCTTGTGGCTGGCGATCCCGGTGATGGTGTTTTCCTTCAACCACTCGCCGATCATCTCCGCCTTCGCCGTCGACCAGAAACGCGTGTACGGCCCGCAAGCCGAACGCAAAAGCAGCGGCATCCTGGCCATGGCCCACAGCATGATGGTGCTGACGGTGATGTTCTTCTGCTTCAGCTGCGTGCTGGCCCTGTCGCCGGCTGACCTCGCCGCCGCCAAGGCGCAGAACATCTCGATCCTGTCGTACCTGGCGAACCACTTCCAGACCCCGGTCATCGCCTACGCCGCACCGTTGATCGCGCTGGTGGCGATCACCAAATCCTTCCTGGGCCACTACATCGGCGCCAGCGAAGGCTTCCAGGGCCTGATCGTCAAATCCCTGCGCGGGCGCAACCGCAGCATGTCGGCCAAGTGGCTGGAGCGCTGCACCGCGCTGTTCATGGTGCTCACCTGCTGGGCCGTGGCCACCTTCAACCCGAGCATCCTCGGCATGATCGAAACCATGGGCGGGCCGATCATCGCCTGCCTGTTGTTCTTGATGCCGATGTACGCCATCCGCCGAGTGCCATCCCTGCGCCAGTACTCGGGCCAGGCGTCCAACGTGTTTGTGGTGTTGATCGGTTTGATTGCGCTGTCTGCGATCGTTTTTTCGGTCATGCCCTGAAACGGATCACCGAACTCAAAAACACCACCCACCCAATGTGGGAGCGGGCTTGCTCGCGAAAGCGGTCGTTCAGCCGAGCAATCATTGGCTGACACACCGCATTCGCGAGCAAGCCCGCTCCCACAGTGGAAATTTGATGGCAGGCAGATTGCTGTACGGCACGCCCCTTGCTGTACAGCTACTGAGGAAAACGGACCTTGTGAAAACCTCAGCGAGCGAATGGCCGGTGGTCAGGAAACGCGAACTAATCCCGACACCGGTCGTCAATGACTGCATGTTCTTATCAGGCGGTAACGCACCATGGACAACCCTTTTCAGATCATCACCGACACCTTCGCCCCGAAATACCGGGTCAATTTAAGCATCCAGCGGCTGGACGGCAGCATCATGCTGACCCTGTCCGATGAAGACGGCGTCGTGGCCAAACGCATGATCAGCGCCGAACAACGCAACGACCCCCAGCGCCTGAAACGGCTGGTGCAGAGTGTGCAATTCGGGATTGCGATCGAGCAGGGGCACAGCGCGATGGAGATATTGGCGGTGATGACCGATGGGGACAGCCACCAGGTACTGCAGCGGCCGCCGGTCAGCAGGCCGCCGCTCAACGCAGGGTTCTAGAGCTCGCCCTTCTCTGTTTCAAAGCTCGCTTCACCCTTGCGGCGCGGGCCTTCGACCTTCACCGACGGAAATGCCGACGACGCATACCGCACCACCAGAATCGCGAACGCCAGCAGCAGAATCCCACCGCACAGGTAGATGATGCCGATGTCGGGCGGGTTGTGGTGGGACACGTTGGAAATCAGCAGACGGGTCAGCGCCGTGATCGCCACGTAGATCAGGAAACGCACCGGCATGTGGTTGGTCTTGAAATAAATCCCGACCATCGCCCCCAGTTCCAGGTAGATGAACAGCAGCAAGATGTCATCGATCTTGATGTGCCCCGTCTCCAGCATCCCCAGAAATTCCATCACCGCGGCATAGGCGGTCACCGCACCAATGGCGAACAACGCCAGGTAGTGGAACGTCTCGACGAACAGATTTCCCAAGGACTCGGCCAGTTGGTGCACGGTCTTGCGCAGGTTTTCAGCCCAGTTGATTTTCACGATGATGCTTCCTTAGGTCGGCTCGACCGGATAATGCGGGTTGGACGTGACGGTTTCTCTGCATGCAGAAAAAAGGCCAGGGAACAGGAAGTGAGATGGTGGCGGGGTGATATGAGGCACTTATCTTGCTGCTTGATGATCGTTCCCACGCTCCGCGTGGGAATGCCGCCCCGGACGCTCCGCGTCCCATGCCCCAGGGTTTCGGGTAGAGGTGACGCGGAGCGTCACGGTATGCATTCCCACGCAGAGCGTGGGAACGATCAATGGTGGCGGGGTGACATCAGGCACTTATCTTGCTGCTTGATGATCGTTCCCACGCTCCGCGTGGGAATGCCGCCCCGGACGCTCCGCGTCCCATGCCCCAGGGTTTCGGGTAGAGGTGACGCGGAGCGTCACGGTATGCATTCCCACGCAGAGCGTGGGAACGATCCAGGTGACCGGGTGATTCAGGTCAGGTCGGGGCGACTTGATCCAACGCTTGATCGACCAATAAACCACTCATTTCCAGCAGTTGATGGATCGCCAGAAGCAAACTTCGCTGTGGTCCTTCAAGCTCAAAAGCCAGGCTACTGGCCATTTCACGGGCACTGTTCAAGGTTTCGCTGGCATTGGCGAGTAATGTTTCAGTGTCAGTATTTGGGGTCACAGCGAAAAGCGCGGTAGGCGGCTTTATAGGCGATTCAGAAAAACAGGCAGTCATTTTTACCATGGTGCATTCCTTGGATTTACAAGATGTTTGCTCCTTAAATTCGAGCCGCCAAACTCGTGTACCGCATAAGCGAAGCCCGGAGAAGGTAAGCCACTGAATGACGCTCCTGCAACCCCACCAACCTGTGAGAAGTTTCCGATAGGGCAAACCAGCATTTGCCAGCTACATTGAAAAGCCACTACCCAAAGCCCATGGATTGGCTTATGCTTTTAGCTGTATATAAATACAGTGGTCGCAAAAACGCTTGGCGACACTCGAACCAAGGGCAACTCCCTTCAATACTGCACCGATGACGAGGCCGAAAAATGGCTGTTGAAACCCTGTATCGCAGTACCCGTGACCTGGAGACTACATTCGTGGATCGCAAACTTGCCGACGCACACGACCAGATGCTTGAACTGGCAGAGTCCCTGATGGAAGTGCTGTTGAAAAACGTCGAAGGCTTGAGCGAGAAGCAGGCTGAAGATGCCGGTATTTTCATGGCCAAGAACCGCGCGGCGTTTGCGGCGGCGTTCAAGAACAATGCGAGTGCATTGGCGGAGATTGGGCAGCCAGCGGCTGAGTGATGCATTGCCAGTAGTGGCGAAAGGGCTTGCTGTGGCGAGGGAGCTTGCTTTGAGCAAGGGCGCTTGCTGTGGCAGAGGGAGCTTGCTGTGGCGA